>CAZIAF010000131.1:0-6124 GCA_964537625.1 uncultured Candidatus Bathyarchaeia archaeon | reverse complement strand
TACTAGGAGGTCTATGGATGGGCTGGACTAAGATCAATATAGACCAGAATAAATGCGGTAACGCGACAGGTGGAATAGACCCACGCGAATGTGGCGATTGCTTAAGGGTTTGCGACCCGACTGTTTTCATTCGCCATGAAACAATCGACGCCAAGCAGAGCAACCCATACGACCCCGAGTTCTGGCAGGTTACAGCAGTTTGGCTCGACTTATGCACCCGATGTGAGAAATGCGTAAAAGCGTGCCCACAGAAGGCGATCACCGTCACCTGGTGACTTAAGTGGAGCGGATAGCTGTTATCGGAAGGGGAGGCACAGGAAAGACGAGTTTCGTCGCCCTACTTGCCAGGCACTTCATAGATAAAGGTGAAGCCCCAATCCTCCTCGTCGACCTCGACCCCGACATGAATCTCGCCGAGATGGTCGGCGTTGACCTCGAGGCCGAAGGCAAATCCACCGTCTCGGAGTTGCTCCTCGGCACTATGGAGAAGGAGAGCGATGGCACTGAAAGACCACAATCTTTCCCCTTAGAGAAGCTAGAAGCACGAATCTGGGAGGAGGGTCTCTACGAAGGGGAGGGATTCGATCTTCTAAGCCTCGGCGTAAAATGGGGGGAGGGATGTTACTGTACCCCAAACAAGGCGATGCGGATAGCCCTTGACGGGATGCTTCGTAGCTACCGCCACGTTATCATGGACTCCCCCGCAGGGCTCGAGCAGTTAAACCGCCGCGTCACACCCGAGGTCGATGACATAATCGACATCATCGATCCCTCGAAAAAGGCCTTTGACCACGTCAAGAGGACCCGCAGACTCCTAAATGAGCTAAACTTGGCGCATAAAAGATTCCTCATCGTGGGAAACTACCGATTCCCAGAGAACTGGACGACTGAAGCTGAAGAGAAGACGGGGGAAAGGTATCTCGGCAAGATTGCATTAGACGAGTCCCTGGAAGAAGCCGTTCTCAAGGGAGATTCTCTATTAAAGCTCCTCCAAGACTCGGCTGCACGCCGATCAGCTGAAGCTATCTTCCGCAAGGCAGGATACTAGAAGATGATGACTGTCGAAGCGATTCTCAGTCTAACATTAAATATGGGGATAAGGGGATGGTGAGGGTACCTGGCCTTGGATCTCACCAGCATCCCTCCGATGGTCTTTGTTGTATCGGGGATATTCACAATCACAAGCATCAATCTAGTAAACCGACTTGCCATCAACTCGATTAAAACGCGGTGGGGTGTAATCGCGGCTAACTACTTCGTAGCTCTAACTCTTAGCACAACTATGTTCGCTATTAATGGTATGCGCCCCGCATCAATCTATACTCTCGCCCTCGGGATGATGACCGGTTTCCTCTATATAGGTGGCATGTATCTCGGCATGGCAACTATCCGGAGGCGTGGTGCATCGATCGCAGTTTCAGCGAGTCAGCTCTCGGTTCTCATATCCGTCGGCCTCTCAGTCGTGATATTCGGAGAGAGTCTGCGCACAAACCAGATCATTGGGGTGGTATTGGCGATCATCTCCCTTCCGCTTCTCGCCGCCAGGATGGGTAGTGGACTAAACGGTTCCCTTGACAAGGAGACTCTTCTCCTAATCGTCGTCCAGATTCTAGTCCAAGGCTTCGCCCAGTTCTCATCTAAGGTCTTGGTTGCCACGGGTTTAGGATTCGAGAGAGACGCTTTCTTCGTCACTGTCTTCTTATCGGCTACACTGACCACAATTCCCATCGCGTTCATGCACCGAGCAATGATAATGAAGAAAGACTTCGCTTATGGCAGCGTCGTTGGTTTTTGTAACATTGGAGGGAACCTCTCAATACTTCTCGCTCTCACGACGTTACCGGGTGCGATTGTGTTCCCCCTCGTAAGTTCTGGGGGTCTCCTACTCGTCACTCTCCTCGCGCGTCTAATCTTCAGAGAACGGATAAGCAGAATTAATACAATAGGAATCATTCTAACTCTCGTGGCGGTTCTACTCATCAACCTCTAACGATTCTCAACGCTTAATAAGTTAAGAAAACAGCATCGCTCAAGTGTGAGCCCATGAGCTTCGAGTACCCGGAGGCGAGACTCCTCGCTGGACAACTGGACGCGACGATCAACGGGAAGACAATCATTTCTTACGACCTCAAGGACTACGAGAAGATTCAAATGATAGGCTTCATCAATAAAAACCTCTGCGACTACAAAAGGCTCGTAGGTAGGACAGTCATAGGTGTAGGAAGCCGCGGAAACACAATTCGCGTTAAACTTGATGGCGGAATGAACCTCCTGCTGGCGCCGGAGTACGGCGGCGTCATCCTTTACCACCAAGTCGATGAAGACGCAAAGCACCATCTCAGGATAGGTTTCATCGGAGGTGACTCACTCACCGTCCGACTTATGAGCATGGGCGTCATTTATGCAGTCGACGACAAGCAGCTCGACAGTGTCTACATATACAAACGGGATTATTGTGGAAGCCCCTCTCTATGCGACCTTACGCTCGAGCAATTCACCAAACTCATCACGGCGAATGCTAAGCAGCTCAAGTCTCTGATAGTCGGAAAGGACGCCGTCGTATCCGGCTTTAGCAACAGTGCCTTCCAGGATGTGCTCTACCGGTCAGGCATCCACCCTCGTAGAAAATCATCTGAACTGTCCTCGGACCAGATCAATAACCTTTACGACGCCATGAAAACGCTCATCGAGGAGAGGCTCAGGCTAGGAGGCAAAGACGAGTTCCTCGACCTCTTCGGCAAGAAAGGAGGGTACACCCCTGTTATGGGCCCGAATATGAAGGATCAGATCTGTCCCAAATGCGGGGCCAAGGCAGAGAAGATGGCATTGGGCGGAGGGCAAGTCTATTACTGTCCCGGTTGTCAGAAGTGACTCTTGGGATCCCGAGGTATAGAAGACCGTTGACCCAGGTGAGCTTACCTTGTTATCTGCGCCTAAACCATACGGGTACGCATGTAAAATCTCTTTTTGATTAATTTCTATAATCGTCTAAGTTTTCGTCTCTGTCCTCTCTCTCGTCTTCTTCACGCTCTATCTCTTCTTTTTCAATTTCTTCCTCTTCGTGTTCTTTCTCACGTTCCTCTTCGTGCTCTGCCTCACGGTTTTCCTTGTCCTTCTCTGAGCAGTTGATGCATCTCTTCTCCTCAAATGAGCCGTCATTTTCGCAGAACATTACACCGCAGGTCCCGCACTGACACAACCTTTCTACTTGTTCTCCGCAAACGCCACATTCTGGCATACTTTAGTTGAGTAAATTCCTCCACTTTAATCCTCCTTCTGCTTAAATACCTCTTGACCCGCTTTCCTCGCGTACAATCACTCTGAGGCTTTAGATTATGTGTAAGGGCGATAAAGATACGTGCACTCTCTGATACCTCTTGCGCCATCGTCTCTGGCACGCGAAGATTTCGGTTAAAACAAGAACACTTTTTACTCCGAGAAATTGGGGAGAGTTACACCGCTCGCTTAACACCTAATACATGACTACTTAAATGTGTAAAAAGCGGTTTGAGATCAGTCGATTTCACTGCTTCGAACGCAATGTATTGATGAAACTAGACTTCTGCCTAATGTTAGCTGATACAAAGCAATATTTAGAATGATAGGTCATTGGAAAAACGTCAATTGATAGCTAAGCGTAACCGAACAGGAATATACTTTACTCGCCCATAATTGTCTGCCCAGGTGGGAGCGGACGAAAGGTCGAAGCAGTGAAAGACCTAAAAACCGCAGAACCGTAAAGAGTGGGCTGCGAAGGAACCTGGTTGGCTTAGGCTTGCTGGGAAACCTGCACTCTTTAGCTGAAATCGCGTAAGCGAGATCAGCTTCGGTGATCTTACCTGGGCACCTTAATTTCTCGTTAATGGTCACTATTCTAAAATAACATTATTATCAAATATCTTCTTCTTCGAGCGCGCAACGTCTCTAGGACGAAAAACGTGTAAGGTTGGCTTCAAGAATCTTACCAAGAAAACTTTATTTTCAATCAAAACGCACGCATTCGTAAAAATATCGTCAGTAAAACACTTTGATAAAACAATATGATCTGCTGGGGGTTAGTTCGCCTGGGATAGAGGTATGCTCCAATGACTGAATCGGCTATTGGAGATCCAGAGGCCACCCATACGAATGACCCTCTCGTTAAGCCTAACCCAATCACGCCTTGTAAACTGCGTTAACATTAAGGTAGCGTAGCCTGAAGCTTGAAGTATAATTGTGACTTTAGATAAAAGATCCTGTGGAAGGTACTTGCTCACCTCTGTACGCATCAGAATTGAAGCGGATCTCCCGTTAAAGTCCCTGCGATCATCTATGATGTTACTCATTTTTTTTAACGACCTTTACGCTCACGGCTAATTATGTGAGGGTAGATAACTACGTGCCTTTGAGGTTATTTTACGCCTATACTTCCCCCCAGCTATGATCTCATTATGCCTTAAAACTTTCTGAATGTTCTTACTCAAGCCCGCTATAGCAATACTCTCATCCCGAGACATCATTATTTTAATCAACTCAGGCCTGTAGAAGTTGATCATGTTCTCGAAGCTCTTCTCCTGGAAACTCATCCCCGTCATCAAATGGAATCTCTCGTCAGATAACTTCGAAGAGGATCGTCTATTCACCATTGCACGTATATCCTGATCTTTGTACGCCTGTTTGAGCTCTGGATCTTTGTTATACTTCATTGTCCTCAAATCCTTCATAACTAGCCACTTATTCACTCCCATCTTAACAGCGATCTCCAAAGTGTTTAGGTCATTACCTATTCCTTCTAGGATCATAAGGCGACGTTCCTCTGGCTCATGATTATCATTCAACATTGTTTTTTCTTCACTTCACCGTTTCCACTTGAACCTACACAAACGAGGAAAATTAACCGTCGCTTTCCCTCCTCATGCATCCGAAATTACAACTTATTTATCCTGTACTATGCACGAGGAGGAGGGTCGAGATGCTTTTCTAAATTACACGTGCGAACTATCGTGCGTATCTACCTATCCTCGGAGACCCATCTCATCAAAGACTCTTCAATAGCCTTAGAGAGATCGCCTTTTTTACCACCAAATCGTTCGATTGTCTTAATCCTGATTTTTTTCTCAAGCTCATCCGAGATTTCTACACTTATTCGACCCATTTCTCATACCGGCTAATTATTTTTCGTTCAGCACTCGCTAAATATCTTTCAGATAAACAAAGTGACTGTTTCTCAGAGTTATTTTATTTCTCGTTGCTATTTTGTTTTTCACCTTGCTTTATCCGCAAATATCATTATAGTATTACCACCATATAAAGTCATATGTTTAAGCATCTAAGTAAATATTTGTTTATGTGTATAAGAGCGAGAAAAACGGTATGTATCTCATTCAAATACAACCTAGACTACGAAAAACCTAACCTTACCAAAGCACAAGAAACCCTAAAGAATGATTTGTAAGTCAAAAGCACCTACGACAACGAGTGCGCATCGCATCAAACCAGAGCTATATAGAAACTCGCTGAACAAAGAAGCTTAAAACGTCTACTTACATGTTCTGCAGTGGTTTTATAAGTTCACGGTACTCATCAACGAATTTGGCGCCCCTCAAAGTTGTCGAGTACCTCCCACCATCATCTACTTCGAGGAATCCACCGCTTACAAGCGTACTCAGGTACCCCTTGATGATGCTGAAGTTCAGGTTGCTGCCATAAACTATCTTCGTCTTTTTGGCCCCACCCTTAGCCGTCTCAAGAATGTCGACAGTAACATCAAGGTTACTTCTCCTCATGCCGTTCATATTAGATCACCAAGACCAGGCCGGTTAAGGAGGCGAAGCTCAAAACTACAATAGTCGATAAGATGGTGGCCATGCCGCAGACTCCTTTCGCCGATATTCCTATCATTGCATTCACCTTAAAGCTTGAAGGCGCTTTGGAACGCCATAAATTGTGTAAGCACGTACATGCATACGATCATTGCGAATCCCCCAAGGGTCCACCCGAAGACTACCATTTTTCCGTTCATTTTTCATCTTTCTCCGTTGTTCAGACAATTTATTAAGGAACATTGTTACGATATAGAGCTACTCTAGCGTTTTGTAACGCGTTTGTCCACGTTTGGAGAATTTTCTCTGGTCTTATCCAAAGA
>CAZIAF010000130.1:2918-6141 GCA_964537625.1 uncultured Candidatus Bathyarchaeia archaeon | reverse complement strand
CTCTGCTCTTATTTGGGTGAAGACATTTAGCTGCTACTCTCCCAAGAGCCCATTTTACTACAGCCGTACTTATATTTGGTACAAAAGTTTCAGCCTCTAAACAAGCAGCAGCATCTCCAGAAACAAATAATGAGGGTATACCATACCACCCGGCTAAAGCCGCATTTATTCCAAATTCACCGATCTCTCGGCCATTCATGAATACTGCGTCAATAATTGAACCTGAAATTGTGTGAGAGAGAATTGCATTTTCCATACCAGCCATAGCGTGGTAACCAACATACATGGCTGCGTCGATGTCTTCTTCGATTCCTGACATCATCGTGAAAGGTTTTGGCGTTCCTCTCACAAGGTAAGCGGCTTCATTGAGGTCCTCAGGCTGGATGTTCTTCATACCACCATGAGCATCAGATACAACAACCTCTTTTACACCACATTCTAAGGCTCCTTGTATAGCAGCATTTAGATCCTCCACCATTAACTTCCTATAGTAAGCATATTCAGAATGCTCACTGTTTGTCTGGGTGCCATCGACAAGGGAGCTAATGCCCTCCATGTCAACTGATATGAAAATACGCTCAATCTTATCCGACATAAAGATCAGAGAGGACTTGTTGTTCAAACTATAAAAAAGGACCCGGGTGCGCGCAAAACTTGAAGGAGGTTATATGGAGATAGAGTCGATGAAGTGGAGTGCTAGCCACCTGATTGTGTTTCAACTCACTATCGAACGTGCTATCAGGAAAGCATGTAAGGTCTTGTCGAATCCCTTCGGGTCTACATTACGGGGGTAGGTGAATATTGTTTCTTCATCTAGGTTGAAGATCGTTAGAAGGCTGTCGCCTGAGAGGTAAACTTCAAGTCTTTTTCCTTTTCGATTCTTATATCTCATAATAAGCTGGCTTTTTGTCTGTATGAGCTGGTAGGCTTCTTTATAGCTCATTTAGTAAGCCTTCTGGTTTGATAATACTTGCTCATTTATAACATTAGTATACCTATTTGCGCATACATGGCGGGTATAAATGCAGATTAGCAACCTACGGTACCTTATCTGTAGTTATTTATACTGAAG
Organism: uncultured Candidatus Bathyarchaeia archaeon; assembly: GCA_964537625.1. GTDB lineage: Archaea > Thermoproteota > Bathyarchaeia > TCS64 > TCS64 > UBA8941. The sequence goes on along the minus strand of CAZIAF010000130.1, from coordinate 5,069 downwards.
CTTTCATTAGCAGGATCGGTTTTAAAACCTATGGCATATCGTCTCCATTTAGACTTGACAAGATTTTTACGGCTGACCTCCTAATCATCCCTGATTACTGGTTTTGTCGGGAATGGATAGTATGGTGCAGCTCAGAGAGCAGAGCTTCAAGAAACAAAAAAGTCTTCCCAAAGTCGACTACCACTGTCACATTAGCATCACCGAGTACACGGATCCGGCCAATCCCACGATAATCTCTGTCTCAGTAGAGGAATTCTTGGCTGACCTAGACGAGGCAGGGATCGATATGGCCGTCGTACTCAGTGACAGACGGACTACACCTGAGCAAGTCGCTGCCTTCGTTAAACAGGCACCAGAACGGCTTATAGGCTTTGGATACGTCAACCCTCTCCTCCGAGACTCTGCTAAGGAGCTCAGGAGGCAGAGAGAGGAACTCGGTCTCTTTGGCCTAAAGCTATACCCGTGCTCAGACGGATACAGTCCTGACAATCCTAACGCATTTCATGTGTATGAGGTAGCAGAGGAGCTGGGTATTCCTGTGCTTCTACACCATGCTGGTATACCTGAGCCTCACGATCTTCTTTACAACACTGATCCTGCCCAGATAGATGTCGTCGCGGGTTTATTTCCCAAAATGAAAATTATACTCGCCCACCTCGGGTATCCACGCGTCGACGAGACTCTCTATGTCTGTAGGAAACATAGAAACGTCTGGTGTGATATCAGTTGGCCATACGGGAATATCAATCACCCCAGCTATCTTTGGCTTCTGTGGAGAGACATGCTGACCGCCCTAAATCTCGGCGTTATCAACAAAATGGTGTTTGGAACTGACTATCCCGGGATAAGGCAGAAACCGTATCTGGATATGTTGTTGTCAATTAATAAATATGCTCCACATAGAGACCTCCAAATACCTTCTGAAAAGCTATGGGCGATGCTGGACGAAAATGTTCAACCGCTTCTTTCCTAGACGAGCCTTATTTTACCCTCGACTGCATCTTCGATGACATAGGGTATGAGTGGGATCAAGTCCTCGGCAAGGATATGGTGTCCTTTCTCAGCGTAAACCGCATCCCCAGCTACGCCATTAATGAAGGCTCCGGCTGCCGCTGCCTGCATAGGATTGGAACCCTGCGCAATATATCCAGCCGTTATCCCAGAGAGTACATCACCGGTACCCCCAACTGTCATGCCAGGGTTTCCCGTCCAGTTGAATCTGGTGTGGAAACCATCGCTAACTACATCTACTGCTCCCTTCAACAAAATTACCGAGCCGAGCTGCTTCGCTCCATACTCAACTATTGCCCCTTTTTCACGCCATTCCCCTTCAGCTTTCCTACCTGTAAGTATCTCGAACTCCCTGCTGTGAGGTGTGAATACTGAAGGGATCTTAAGACGATGCTTCTTCTCTGCGAATATCTTAAGACCATCGGCATCGATTAACATTGGCAGTTTCTTCGCTTCAACCGCCTTGATGACTTGGTGAACTGCTTTTTTAGTTTCTTCATGGAGACCGAGACCGGGGCCGAGGACGACCGCATCGACTTTGTCGAGGAGAGGTTCTAGTTGCGGCAAATTTCTCGGGTTAAATCTATCGCCTTCGAGCTTTACAACTATCATACTCGGTGATATAGCTGCGATGCTGCTTGCTGCGGTCTCGGGAACAGCTGTATAAACAAGATCGACCCCCATTGCGTGTGCGCCCATACTTGTTAGAGCCGGAGCTCCATGGTAAGTCTCACTCCCACCAATGACCAGAAGCCTCCCGAACATCCCCTTGTGAGAATCTGTGGCACGCTTTCTATGGACAAGTATAACATCCCCCGGCCCTGTGAAGAGTTCTGATTCTGGAGGAAGCCCTAGCCTCGCTACAATGAGCTTTCCCATCTGCCTGGGCTTATTTCTGAAGCCTGTTTTCGGTTTGTGGAAGGTAACGGTAACATCGGCCTCGACGCACTCCTCCGGTGTCTCACCGGTATCAACGACCATACCGGTGGGTGTGTCGACGCAGACTGTATAGGATTTCGATGCGTTTATGGCATGTATCATTGCAGTTGTAACGGGATTCAATCCACCATGGTAAGTATAGCCTATTAGGGCATCGATCACTACGTCAGCCACCACTGGCTGAATAAGGGTAGAGTCCTC
>CAZIAF010000130.1:0-2908 GCA_964537625.1 uncultured Candidatus Bathyarchaeia archaeon | reverse complement strand
CAACGACTAGCTCGATACTATCCGTCATCTGTTGAGCGACATCATAATTGCGTCGGGTTTCCTCAGATCTTATCGAGTTAGGGTTACCAACTAGAACTGCCTTAACACGGTAGCCTCTTCCAGCAAGGTGACGTGCGGCGACGAGGCCATCTCCACCGTTACCTCCAAGACCACAAGCGACGAGTACGAAGCTCCCAGGTTTGATCTTCGAAACGACCACATCCGCAATGGCGCCTCCCGCGGTCTCCATTAGCATAAGATTCGAGACGCCAAGGTAGTTAGCGTTGAACTCTGCAGCCTGTATCTCTTTCGCTGTCAGATACTCATCGAGAATCATACTCTTTACGATTCTCAGTTGCTCCTCTGAGGCTTTAAAACTCACGGATGAGCGTCGATGGCAGCAATCGAATCGACCCTGTAGACTCTAGGTGATAGAGAAAACTCCGCCTTCCCAACTATCACTGTGGCTCTACACCCTGCGGCTTCAGCGGCGGCAGCGTCAATGGATTGGTCACCTATGTATACGGTATCGGAAGGGGGTATCCTTGCCCTCTTGCAGGCCGTGAGGATGAGATCTGGTGCGGGTTTCGGGTTAGGCGCATCCTCAGAGCCCACTACGACTGTGAAGATCTCCCTTATTTTAAGGAGAATTAGCATTTCCTCAGTTATTCGGCTGAGGCCATTTGTAGCTATACCCAGGACGAAACCCGCGGATTTGATACGTTGGAGACTCGCCTTTACGCCGGGGTAAATAATAGGCGTATATCTATTGCTCTGGATCGTATCTGCCTCGGTATACGCTGCATCTGCCAGGGTCCTCGCTTCCTGCCAGTTCCGACAACTTGTGTAGATAGCCGCAGCTGCTATCGCCATATCTTCCCATCTTGAGGCCTTTGCTATGGGACCAGACATGTCTAGGGAATATTGGACCGGATCGTAGCCTCCCAGAGATGCCCAGGTATCTGCAGCTCTACTTCCAGCTCTTCTCACAACTGCTGCGAATCTCAGAGCGGCGAGGTTCTTATAACGATCCTCATCATCTACGAGTGTTCCATCTATATCGAAGAGAGCGAGCCTGAAATTCAGCTCCGAACCATTGATCACGACACTCGGCATACTTCTTCCAACCATACGCAACGACGTTGATCTAGCACACAACTGGTAACTTTTAAGTACCTTCATGCCCCAGAGTAATCTGGTGGTTGTACGGCAACAGCATTCGTGTTGATAAATGCAGAGATCGGTGCAGAGACCGAGGTGCTGAAGGGTCTAAAGGATGTCAAGGAAGTCAAAGAAGCTCATCTCGTTTATGGCGTCTACGACATCATAGCTAGGATCGAGACAAGTACCATGCAGGAGCTTAAGGATATCATCAGCTGGAAAGTGAGACGTCTCGATAAAGTCCGCAGCACCCTCACAATGATTGTGGTTTAAACCACATTTCCCTCTTTATTAGAAGAACCTAGATTAGATCATCTAGAGCTTAAAACTCATTTTTATCCCAACCACTTGATCGTTCTCCATAACAAGCCTATCCTTCCCAAAACTCCAACGAGGAAAATGATAGAGGATATCCATCCCGAGTAGACTAAAGATGAGCTCTTTTGGCAACGGCTTATAATTCTGACTAGGTGGAAGAACAGCGAGGTTCTCCATAGGGAAGCTAACATAAGCCCGTTTATTATCGAGAAGCCCAGCTAAAACAGGGAGAACCACTTCAGCTTGCCTTATAACCTTGAGATTAACGGGACCATTCGCCGTCACGATTGTCTTCATAACGGTGGGAAGGTTACCATGTTCTATTCCAAGACGGAGGACATCATCCTGGAGAAGGCAGGAATTTGAACAGCCGGTATCAACTAGGAAGGTAACGAGGAGGTTTTCGTAAAGCGGGGGGCATCTGATGTAGCCATCAACCTTCGCTTGATTCAGTTTGTCTAGCCGCCCAATTAAACGCATATACCCACAAATCATGTTAACCCCAACAACCTTTATAGAGCTTTAATCAACAGTCGAAACGGATCCGAGTTGCTGCTCCACATAGGGATCGACGATACCGATTCACCGGAAGGAGGATGCACCACCTATATCGCTGCACTCCTAATTGATCAGCTTGAAACACTTGGATGCCAGTTCGTCGACTACCCAAATCTTCTGAGGCTGAATCCTAATGCACCCTGGAAAACGCGTGGAAATGGAGCGATCTGCCTCAGAGTCAACGCCCCGGATGCTGCGGAAGCTGAGATTAAACAAATTGTCCTATGCGCTATCGAATCTCAGGCAGAGTTCGACTGCGATAACACCAATCCAGGAATCGTCTTCCACATCGGCGAAGTTAATCGCGAGCTTAAGGAGTTCCACGACCGTGTCGTCCAGAGAATTGTCAGCCTCGAAGAGGCTGAGCGACTCATCTCGGAGTATTGTGCCTCTGCTATTGGCTGGAAAAACAGACGTGGTCTCATAGGAGCTCTCGCTGCAATAGGGGGGACTCTCGAGGGAGACCACACCTATGAACTCCTCACATATAGGGCGAAACAGAACAGGGGCAAACCAAGGGTCATCAACGAGGCATCGGTAAGACGAATGGTGAAGGTCAGTTCTGACACATTTAATAGTGTTGATCCCGAAACTGGGCAGATCCTTCTTGCGCCACGTGGCCCAGATCCGGTATTATATGGTGTAAGAGGTAATGCCCCTGAGGCGGTTCTAACAGCCCACAAATTAATAGAGGTAGGCGAGGAGATAGAACGTTGGGTCATTTTCAGAACAAACCAAGGAACCGACGCCCACCTCGTACAAAATTATGTCATCTCCGAACTCAAATCCCGGTACCCAGTGATTGTAAAAGGCCTCGTCCAAGGAAAGACGCGGATCATAGAAGGTGGACACGTAATCTTCAAAATATGCG
>CAZIAF010000129.1:0-6216 GCA_964537625.1 uncultured Candidatus Bathyarchaeia archaeon | reverse complement strand
TTTTTCTATCTGTTTCCCGAAAAGGTTTCTTATGCCTTGATCAGCGATGAATTGGCTAATGAGTTCAGACATATCTGGATCAAGTTCGTCGTAAAGAACCTGTGGGCTTCTCTTCGTCACGGTAACATTAAGCCCCAGATGTCTCATTGCTAAAGCAAGTTCAAGACCAATGGCGCCTCCGCCAATAACAATAGCATTTTTACATTGATTTGCAGCATCCTTGAGGACTTTGCCATCTTCGGGGGTTGTGCAGGTATAAACTCCTTTTCCAAATAATTCAAAAGCACCAGGAATAGGGAGGACTTTGGGTTTGCTTCCTGTAGCTAGGATCAGGGAATCATATGTCAGCTCCCGCTCCTCCTTGGTTTCAAGATTTTTAACTAACACTTTTTTCTGCTTAGGATGAATTTTAAGTGCTTCATGTCGAAGTAGCTTTGTAGTGCCTCTACCGACAGGAACTGTATGTTTGAGGTCTTCAAAGTCTTTTACTTTTCCTTCAATTGCATAGGGGATTCCGCATGGTGAGAAAATGTCATAGTCTCGCTTCTCGATTATAGTAATCTGCGTATTCCTGTTATATCTTTGAGCTGAACGTGAAGAGTATAACCCACCTGTACCTAATCCAATTATAACAATCTGTTTGGCTTGCTCTGTACTCAAAACCTTCAACGCCTTTCTATTTAGATGTCATATCTGATATAACCTGAATGTATAAAACTTGACTGTTACAAATCGTACTCGCGCAGGTGAACCTTCCTAGTATACGTGACATTATGCTACCTTCTCCTCAAACTCTCGTGCTTTAACTTACACTAACGAAACACAGAGATAAGTTTGAAAAACTCCAACCTCTACTCTAGAGTGACCTTCATGACCAAGGTTAAAGAGATTTATTTCTGCGAGATCTGTGGCAATAAGGTTCAAGTCCTAGAAGCGGGAGTCGGACAGTTAGTCTGCTGTGGTCAGCCAATGAACAAGGTCTCCAAGTAGGAGACCACCCCATTTTTTTTAAAAAAAAGGTTAACGGCGTGTATTATCTTTTACGACGATTGTCTGAGCGAGCAAAGTGAATATCCTTTGGCTCTTCTCTGTTGCGAATATCCAGCCTAGGATCACATCGAGTGGTAGGAGGAATGCCTTGCCGAAGGCTTCGATTGCAGCCTGACGAAGATCGATTTGTCCCCCTAGCAGGTTTGTGACTTTGATCTTCATGACCATCTTACCGATGCTGCCCCCGTAACTTAGATCCATAAACAGGAAATATACAAACCAGAACAGGTTATCGAAGCCCCAGTCTGCCCAAGGGACGAATCGGGGTACACCTACCGCGGATCCAACGAAAAAGCTTGGCAAAAAAATGATTCCCTTGACTATACCTAGGACAATGCCTGCGAGAACCATGTCGATTAAATAAGCTAATATTCTGTCACCCCAACTGGCAAGGTCGATTACCTTCTGACCTCCAGCGGTAGCTACAACAGGCGTACCGCACTGCTGACAGAAAGCTGCGCCTTCAGTAATCTCAGTGCCACACTTCTCACATTTAGCCAATCTTCACATCTCCCTATGTTTCAGGAAAAGAGGGGGGAAGTTTATAATGTTACCTAAATCAGCTGATGATGATAATGAGGCTCACAAATAGGTTGAAAACCACAGCCGTAGGGGTCGTCGCCTTAGCTCTGGTAGTTATTGGGAGGAGGCTGATTGAAGAGTTTCCTCAGTCCGAGGTCCTTCACATAATCAACCTAGCGACGATCTTCACGCTTTGCCTGATAATAGTGGTAATAGTCAGGGCTTGGCTACCAGGCCGAGGCTAGACAGACGTCACCCTAACAGCGCATGCCTTGTATTCGGGTATCTTAGATTCAGCGTCGACGGCGTTATTCGTCAGGACATTAGCTTGAGCCTCCACAAAATGGAACGGGATGAAGACAACGCCCTCCATGATCCCTTCGATTACACGGGCCCTGATAATTATGCTACCCCTCCTACTCGCCACCGAAACCATCTGATTATTACTGATGCAAAGCCTCTTCGCATCATTCTCATTGATCTCTACGAAAGCTTCATTGATCTGGTCGGTTAATGTTTTGGAGCGTCTGGTCATGGTGCCGGTGTGCCAGTGAAAAAGGACTCGGCCAGTTGTTAGGATGAGGGGATACTCCGCATCGGTTTCCTCAGCTGGAGGACGGTGCTCAACGATGTGGAACCTACCTAGTCCTCGACTGAATCTCTCAGCATGAAGTATTGGCGTTCCGGGGTGCTGAGCCGTCGATACTGGCCACCTCAACCCATCGCCTTCGAGCCTCTTGTAACTGACGCCACCGTAGATGGGGGTGACCTTAGCGATCTCATCCATAATTTCTGAGGGATGGACATAATTCATCTGGTAACCGAGTCTATTTGATAGCTGGTTTACGATCCACCAATCTGGTTTGGAGTCTCCTATAGGGTCCACAGCTTTATAGAGTCGCTGGATACGCCGGTCGGTGGCAGTGAAGGTGCCATCCTTCTCAGCGAAACTCGCAGCCGGCAGAACAACATCAGCTACTTCCGCTGTCTCGCTCATGAAGAGCTCAGATACGATGAGGAAGTCGAGCTTATCCAGCTGTTTTCTAACATGGTTGGAGTCTGGATCCGACATCGATGGATTCTCGCCAAAGACGAGCATGACTTTGACCTTGTCTCCTGCGCCGTTCACCTTCTCAGTGAGAGTAAGGCCAGGCTCGGAGCGTATTTCAACACCCCAGACTTCTCCGAGTCGTTTACGGTTCTCGGGGTCAGCAACTCTCAGGTAGCCTGGTAAGAGGTCGGGGAGAGCGCCGACGTCGCAGGCGCCTTGAACATTGTTCTGGCCGCGTAGCGGGTTGACACCTGTGCCGGGTCGGCCAATATTACCGGTGAGCATTGCGAGGTTAGCGGTGCTTAGAACATTGTTGACGCCGGTAATGTGTTGGGTTATCCCCATGCTGAAGATAATGGCTGCCCTTTCGGCGGAGCCGTAGATGCGGGCGGCTTCCCTGATCTTCTCAGCTGAAACGCCGGTTATCGTCTCAGCGTACTCTAATGTATACTTCGCGATGTGCTCCCGGAATGCCTCGTAGTTCTCTGTACGTGTCTTGATGAATTCAGTGTCCTGGAGCCCCTCTTCTATTATGGTGTTCATCATGGCGTTTAGGAGGGCGATGTCGGTCCCAGGCCTGTGTACAAGGTGAAGGGCAGCGTACTCTGTGAGCGGGATCGTCCGAGGGTCGGCGACGACTAGTTTGGCCCCACGCTTCACCGCTTTTATTACCCTCCGAGCGAGGAGCGGGTGCTGCTCGGAAGTATTTGAGCCAATGACTAAGAATGCGTCGGCTTCCTCGAGGTCCTCCTGACTATTAGTCATAGCGCCGCTACCAAAGGCGCGGCTGAGGCCTGTCACCGTGCTGCTGTGGCAGAGACGGGCGCAGTGGTCGACATTATTACAGCCTATTGCTGCCCTGGTGAGCTTCTGGATCAGGTAGTTCTCCTCGTTAGTAGCCTTAGCTGAAGCGAGGACAGCTATAGAGCCTGGACCGTACTTCGCCTTCGCCTCTATGATCTTACTGGCGACGAGGCCTAGGGCCTCCTCCCACGTAGCCTCCCTGAAGCAAAAGCCGTCGCGGATCAGAGGTTTCCTAAGCCTCTCTTGGTGGTGGATAAATTCGTGGGCACTCCACCCTTTGATACAGAGGCGACCCTCCCCGGGGCCACTCGGGTGAGGGAGGACGCCAACAACTTTTCCATCCCTTACGCGGAGCTGGAGGAGGCAACCAACTCCACAGTATGGACATACGCTTGTTACATTCATGCAAGGCACCTCCCGAGCTTCTCCTCAAGGGCGAGTTCCTTAACCCTATGAAGCTTTAGGTTCACCTCATCGAGACTGCAGCCCATTGCGAGAGCAAGGAGCTGAAGATAGAAGGCTGTAGGTATCTTGTAATCGATCTTTAACTCCCTTGCTGCGAGCATCTGTCCAGTGTCGAACTGGTAGAAGCACTGCGGGCAGATGACGGCGATGCAGTCAGCGCCGGCAGCGTGAATTGCCTCAAGCTTTGCGCCGAGAAGCTTGTTGGCGGATTCCTTGTCGCCGTAGTTTGTAAGGGTCCAGCCGCAGCAAAGGGTCTCACGGTCCCATTCGACAGGTTCAGCGCCTAGGGCGGAGACGAGAGCTTTAAGCACCTTTGGGTCTAAGGGATCATCGAAATCCATAATCTCGGGGGGGCTTAGGATATGGCAACCCGTGTGGCATGCGACCTTGATGCCGGTGAGTGGTTTTATGACTTGCGCTTGAATAGCTTTGGCTCCAATGTCCTGGGCTAAGACTTGTGCAAAGTGCTTCACCTCAATGCTGCCCTTGAACCTGTGACCGGTCTCGGCGAGGATTGCATTCACCTTCTCCCTGAGCACAGAGTCACTCTTCAGGGTCTGGTTCGCCTGCCTGAGAGTATATGTGCAGCCATTGCAGAGGGTTATTATGTCGAGGCACGCCTCTTCAGCAAGGCAAATATTTCTAGCAGCTATGGCTAAGCCCGTGAGCTTATCGGTGAGGAAACCCATGCTTTCGGGGCAGCAGCTAAAGCCTGCGATGTCGCTGAGTTCCACACCGAGTTTTGGAAGCATCTTACGGGCTACGACTTCGATGTGGGGAAGCCTCACGGGGATGAAACAGCCGAGGAATAGTGCGTACCTCATGATTTGGCCTCCTTGAGCATGTTGGCTAGTCCGGTTTTCGCAGCTATTATGGCGAGCTCAGTAGCTGCCTGCATCGGAACGGGTTTTAGGTTGAGGCTTTGCCGCTGTCTATCGGTGGCGTTTGTGAGTGGGAAAGCGTAGCCAGTGGAGAGAATCTGGTTTACCTCTGCCTTGATTACCGGGGGTACAATGCCCTGCTTCATCGCATACTCCTTCAGAGTCTCGATCAAATGGATAGGCGACACCTCGTAGGGACACGTCTCCTCGCATTTGTGGCAACTGACGCAGAGCCAAATGTTTGGGTTCACAACCCCTTTTTCAGACGCGAGGCAATCATATACGAAAGTGTACCGGGGGTCAAAGCGGCCATCATACATGACGTGGCAGCTATGGCTGACGTTGCAGCAGACACCGCACTTCAAACAAACCTCGGCGGTGTGCAGAAGGTTATCTTTTAAGTCGGGGTACTGGACGCGGATCGCCAATGCTATCTGAGAAGAGGAGTGATTGAGGTTCTTTAACGATTCTCCATGCTATTTATTTGTCTTCCTCTTTAGATACCACGTCTCTCCTTTAGGACTCATCTCGATAAGGAATTCCGGGTTGTAGTGGAGCATCTCCTTGACGAACTCCCGCATCGTCGCTTTGGAGCCATCGCTTCTGACTATGACCTCATCGAGGCTTATAGTCACTTTCTTGCCTTTTTCTAGCTTGGTTGGCATAAGCATCACTGTTATGGGAATGCTGGGGTTTAATATATTTTGAGTCCGCGCAATCACTAAACATATTTAAATCCGTTGAGTAAAAGATAATGCGGAGACATGTCTAAGCAAGATAAGACCTTAGAGCGACTAGCCTCCTCAGGACGCTGTACATGCAACGTCAAAGAATACTGGGAAGAGCTAAAACAAATGGCTAAAAATGAAGCTGATCCCAAGAATGCAAAGAGACGAGCTAAATTTTTTAAAGCCCTCGGAGATGAGAGCCGTCAAAGAATGATAAGTCTCCTAGCAGTAAAGGAGCTATGCGTATGCGAGGTAATCTCCGCCCTCGAAATGACCCAACCGACGACTAGCCACCACCTAGGGATCCTAGAAGAAGCGAATATCGTTGAAACCAGAAAAGATGGAAAATGGGTATTCTATAGCCTCGCAGATAAAGAAAAAATCAAGCAAATTCTTCAATTAGTTGAGTAATTCTTCAAGGGAGTCTCGAACACTCGCGCACTATTTCAAAAAAGTCAAAAATACACGCTCACAACGTAGAGAATTTCTGAGATTCATAAGAAGCTGTATTAATAGATGAAGAGTTAACAGGTAAAAATGAGTACAGAATTCATTTATTTAAAACCATTATAAACGTTTTTCAATGTAAATTGTTAATAGCCACTAAAATACTGCTTAGATTAGGTGATACATTGGACATAATGAGCATAGCCGTTCAAATCATTGTGGGTTTTATAGTCTCTGCTCCGGCCCTTTGGATCGTCGGAAGATGGAG
>CAZIAF010000128.1:0-6230 GCA_964537625.1 uncultured Candidatus Bathyarchaeia archaeon | reverse complement strand
CCGCGTACTTGCAACGACATGAAGTCGTCCGCTAAATCAGTCTTTGGCACAGGGGTAGGAGTATTTCTTGAAGAGTACAAGAAACGAGTCAACTTGGAGACATTATTGGTGGGGACGTGTCGTGAAGACTCACTTATCCCACAGATATGGGATCAGCCTCTCACAGACGATAAGAAGAAAAAGATTAAGGTCAAGAACGTTCTCTCCATGACGTCGGGACACGAGGGGAATGAGCCCTGGCTAGCCCCTAGTCCTCGTCGCTTCTATGCAGGCTATTCAGGCTCCTATCAAATGTATGAGTACTGCTTTGGTTGGTGGCATTTTGAAGGAATTCCCTCGCATCATACCCTATTATTTGAGCCAGGCTGCGGGTTCAACTATAGTAGCTTCGGGTTAGAGCAGTTGGCACTAGCAATGCGGAACATAACGGGCGAAGAGGTTGGACCCTATGTTTATGATCGCGTTCTAAAGCAAATCGGTATGCCCATTGGGATAAGGAATAATCAGTTCAAAGAGGTTCCTTATAGGAGCGAGAAAAAATTCAACTTTTCAGATGAGCCTGGGTGGGGAAGGGGGGGTAGTCTGGGGTGTAATGCGTATGGTGCAGATAGAAGTCATAGTATGTATGGATACAACACAATAGTCTCAAGCACCTTCCCGTGCACTGCTCGCGATTATGCCCGGTTAGGATACCTATGGTTAAATAAGGGTCGATGGCGGAGTCAGCAGCTTGTTCCAGAGGAATGGATTAAACATGCAACCAAGCGGTTTGTACGAGATGACGGTGAATCTCCAAGTAACTATGGTTATGCATTCTGGATTCTGGATGAATGGGAAAATGTGCCAAAAGACGCGTTCATGACCCAGGGTAATAATCTGAACGATTGCTACATAGTTCCCAGCTTAGATCTTGTTGTTGTTAGGCAGGGTAATGAGAATAATGTCGCTGAGGGGCGGCTCAGCTTCAGAGAAGCCGTCATAGAGAAAATTGTTGAGGCAATCCCAAATAATAAATGATGGTTATGTATTCGAATCGATTTATAATTTAATAGTATTTAAAAAAGAAGGGTCAAAATTTTGCATTAACGAGTCTATTTTGGTAAATACCCGGTGTAATAAAATATTGTTGACGAATTACCTGCGTGAATTAAAAAAAAGGAGATATTTATGGTCTAGCGCAAAGCTCTAAATCGTATAATGAAGTTAAACAATGTGAATGCTATGAAGACACTTGAGGGAAAGGTGGTCCTTGTTACTGGAGCTGGTAGAGGATTCGGAAAATACATGACCCTTGCGTTCGGTAGGATGGGCGCGGAAGTAATTGCAGCGGCACGCTCGACGAACGAGTTGGAAGCGATTAAGAAATCCATTGAGGCAAAGGATGGTAAGTGCACTATTGTGCCAACGGATCTTGTAAAACTCGAAGACATGACTCATCTACGAGACTTGGTAGAGAAGAATTATGGGAAACTCGACACACTAGTCAACGCAGCAGCAGATAACCTCTGGAAGGAATTCGAGGATGTGACTATCGAGGAGTGGGATAAGTCAATCTCAATAAATCTTCGTGCGCCATTCATTTTGACTAAACTTTTCCTACCCATGATGAAAAAGCAGGGTAAAGGAAGCATAATTAACATTAGTTCAGGATCTGCGCAGGTTGGATTCGTAGCAGAGATTGCTTACTGCCCGTCAAAGTATGGGCTAGAAGGTATGACGCAGTGCCTCGCTATGGAGCTTTACCAGTATAATATTGCAGTCAATTCGTCAGGGGTAGGGGCACCTGATGGCAAGATACTCAAGCCAAGTAAGATCACACCGAGTGAGGAAAGAGAAATACCGATTGAAATCAGATCTACTTACGCTGATGATGAATCTATGGTTAATGCTTTCTCTGAAGCTTGGAGTTTTCTCGCTTTGCAAGATGCCCACGGTGTAACCGGTCAGAGATTTGCACTTCGACAACTTGCCGAGTACCTAAAGGTTAATGGATGGGAGGCTGCTGTCGCCAACTGGAAGAATAAGTTGACGAAGGCGGTCTACGTATCCTATGACCTTCCTGAGAAGGTTAGATATGATACGCAAATGAAGGATAAGCTTGGCGTACTCTCACAAAAGGAACGATATTTCAAGAGATGAAAAATCTTCGCTCCCTCATAGTCAAATGTAGATATATTCATCAGAAGCGGTTTTTACACTAGTTATAAATTCCTCACCGATTATAGACTTCTTTAATAGACTCCTCTAGGATCTCCATCGCCTTATCTCCCTCCTTTTCGGATATTAATAAAGGTGGAGACAGTCTAATCACCTGGTTATAAGTTCCGACGCGTCCAACCATCAACCCTCTCTTAAAACATTCTAAGAACACCTTCTCGGTTTCTTCAGGTGCAGGTTTTCTGCTCCTCAGATCCTTTACCATTTCCACTCCGATCAACAACCCCTTGCCGCGTACATCCCCGATCAACTCATACTTGTCCTGAATTTCCCTGATCCTGCGGATAATGTGTTCACCAATTTGAGCCGAGTTCTCAACCAAATTCTTATCTTGAATCTCCTTGATCGTTGCTAACGCTGAGACGCATGAGATAGGGTTCCCAGCGAATGATCCACCCCTCACAACTGGAAACTCGGCCTCCTTCTCCATGATCTCCTTTCTAGCTATGATCCCAGCCATCGATATCCCATTCGCGAATCCCTTCCCGAGGAACATCACATCGGGATTAACCCCACTATGCTCAATCCCGAACATCTTACCCGTCCTACCAAACCCAGTTGCGACCTCATCATCCACCAAGAGTATGTTATGATCATCACAGATTTTCCTGAGTTTAATAAAATAACCTTCAGGAGGAGTCACCACCCCAGCAACCTGCTGGATAGGCTCGACGAATATCCCGGCGACCTCCTCTGGGTGAGCGACAGTGTCAAAGACATAGCCAAGGTACTCAAGGCACCGATAGCCGCATCCAGGGTATTCCTGACCGAAACTGCACTTGTAACAATAAGGGTAGGGTATATGCTCCACACAGGAAATCAGTGGCAGACAGAATCTCCTATTCTCAGAGCGATCAGCTATCAGTGATAAAGTACCAATACTGTAACCATAATGACCGCCAAGGTACGCGATCAGAATTGTTTTACCAGTATACGCTCTTGCGAGCTCCATAGCAAATTCTGAGGCGTCTGAGCCAGTGTTACAGAACTCGAATTTTCCATCAGACAAGCCTCTGGGTACTATCTCCATGATCTTCTCCATTAACTCAATTTTCTGTGGTATCGAGCCACGAATCGTGCTCACGCAGCTCTTTTCCAGTTGGTTATGAACCGCGTTGATTATCCTTTGATTTCTATGTCCAACGCTTACATTAAGGTCAGCTAAATTCATGTAGACGTTTCCGTCAACGTCTTTCACATAGATCCCCTCGCCTTCCGAGAGTACGGTTAGGCTAGGCTTTTGCGGCGAGAAGCGTATCCACTTATCCAATAGCTCCCTAGACTTAGGGCCAGGAGGGGGAGCTAAAATACGAGGTCCTTTCAAACAATCTCCAAGTTTAACTTAACAGAGCTGATAATTATCCGTTTTCTGATTTTTATCTCATCACCCTTTATCGCTCCAATGTTTAGATCTCTAAAGAAATTTTAGTCAAACTGTCTAGAGTACAAGTTATGCGTTTGGATAGAGATTGAGAAGTTGATCGGAATGTGTGCTTTGCATAATGCTGATAAGCTCATTAGAAAAAATGGGTGATATTAGTCGCGCGCTTGTTAACACGCGAGAAGGTAAAATATACTAACTAAACACTTTATATAACAATGAGAAAAACCCGAATCGAGTTATCTGTGGACGATTTACCAAAAAAATGGTACAACATCCTTAGTGATCTACCCGAACCCTTACCTCCCTACCTATCAATAAAAGATGGGAGTGAGATGAGGCGTTTGCCTGATATCTTCACTAAAACCGCATCAGATCTGGAATTCTCATCCGAAAGATGGGTTGATATCCCAGAAGAAGTCAAATTAGCTTACATTCAATCAGGTAGACCCCGGCCACTTAATAGAGCATATAGGCTTGAGAAATACCTCAAAACACCAGCGAGGATCTATTATAAATGCGAGGATCTCTCCCCTGTTGGCAGCTTCAAAACCAACACGGCACTACCTCAAGCGTACTGGGCGGCGAAGGAAGGCTATAAGAGAACAGTTTTCGCCTCCTCCCTCCAAACAAGAACACATTTTGTTCACGCATTAGCTGCAAGATACTTCGGTTTAACTCCAACCATCTTTATACCTAAAAACGATCTTAACAATAATAGAGAACAAGCTCATTTTATTAAATCTATGATTGGTGCGGAAATCGTGGAATCGCCTAGCACTCGTACCGAGATCGGTCGAAAACATGGAAATAACATCGGAAGCCCAAACTCAACTGAGATTGCCAGAGAAGAAGTAGTTGAGGAGATAACAAAAAATAATGACTCAATCGCCGTAGTTTCAAGTTTCCTCAATCATGTTTTAATGACCCAAACAATAATGGGTTTGGAAGCCGAACAGCAGTTAAAATCAATAGAGGAACACGCTAATGTTTACGTAGCTCCCGTGGGTGGAGGGAGCAATTTCTTCGGACTAATCGCGCCTTTCATGAGGAGATATTTGAAGGGGGAACTAAAAGACGCGAGGTTCTTAGCGGTTGAATCTGAGACTACCTCTAAACTAACAGATGGCAGCTACAAATATGTACAAATGCAGAGTCCTATGTCTCACATTCTTGGCAAAACCTATGAAGTGATAAAGGAGCCGAGACAAACAATATCTGGAGTCGGCATTCAAACCTCACACACAGCACCCATTCTAAGTCTACTGCGAAGCTTCGGACATATTCATACAATAGTATATCCATACGATGAAGCAACAATATTCGAAGCAGCACGTATCTTCCTGAATACCGAAGCGAGCTTGATTGCCCCAGAATCAGCCTATGCAGTTGCTGCAGCGATTGAAGAAGCTAATAAAGCAAAAAACACGAAGGAGGACCGGGTTATTTTGCTTAGTATAAGCGCAAAATCCTATTTCGACTTCGGGGAAAAGCAGAGGTACTTTAATAATTGATAAGCGTATAAACGCTTCACATATTTGTAATAGTTCAAGTATTGAAAATATATGGAGGTATCGTCGAAGTTTCCATTCCTAACCCCATTTTCTTCACTTTATTATAAATCAACCAAGATACCCCAGCAGATTGAATGTTGGTTCCATCACTAATAAAAATCGTAACCTCACTATCAAGAGACCTCCCCCTCTTTTTTCCGGCCACGATCTCAGAAATTTTACCATAAATATTCTTGGAGGATATAGCGCCGAGACTGATTGGATAAGCTAATTCTCCTGTCGTTAGACACTTATCCCCATCTATCACTATTTTATCTGCTCTTCTGAATGTAGCCAAATCCAGCTCCGCTTTCAACGGGTCATCCGACCCCATTCCGCTTATATGGGTACCCTCCTTGAGCCACTCACCCTTCACTATCGGCGCAGTCGCATATGTTGCAGTAATTAGTACATCTGATCTAGTCACCACCTCCTTAGGATTATTTGCGGCATAAACATCAACACCAAGCATTCTACCCATCTCTGCGGCGAATTCCTCATCTTTTTTCCTACCTGAGTGAATATACACTTTATCGAAAGACCTAACTTTTGAGAGACACATAAGCGAACCTCTACCTACTTTCCCAGTTCCTATAAGACCAACATTCTCAATTTTTCCATTAGCCAGGTATTTTGCCCCAATCGCTGCTGCTGCGCCTGTTCTAAGATCTCCCGCAACTGCTCCGCTCTGTTTCTTTCCAAATGGGGCACCTTCTCGATGAATTATTGCTAATGTCTTGCCCTCTTCAGAGTCGACTAACATTGTTACATATCGATGCCATAAGAAGTGGTATGCATGGGAAATCACAACCACTTTTGATCCTTCTAAAAACGACAAACCCTGACCTATACTCTCGGTACCCGGTGCAATGTGAGGAAGATCCTTCCCCTTAGTTCTCACCTCACGTCGAGGCGTATCCTGAGCTAATCCCATCCCATCTTGTCGATAAGCATCCTCAACAGCACCGATAACCTCATCCGGTGTAATTTCGGCTTTCTTTACATCCTCATCTCCAATAAGTAGCACCATTTAACGAACCCTCCACGTTCTTATTATAACACTTGACCTTAATACCTCT
>CAZIAF010000127.1:0-6270 GCA_964537625.1 uncultured Candidatus Bathyarchaeia archaeon | reverse complement strand
ACTATGGTGGTGTAGGTATTGTTGGGATACCATTGACGTGTGGTTTGAGAGCTCCATATATTGTTGTGTTGATTGGGGTTCTGATTCCCTTATTCGCTCCTAAGCGGACAATCGCACCGATCATTGCTTCTAGCTCCAACCTACGACCAGCCATAAGGTCAACCTGCATAGATGGTCTAGCCCATCGAGCATACTGTCCCAGAGGCTTCAACGTCTTCTCTACGAAATCGAGTGGCAGAGGTATTCCACACGCTCGAGCCACTATAGTATTCTCCTCCATCGTATCACGTAATAACTGCCAAGACTCGAGACAATCCATCACTGGACCTGCTGGAAGCCTGGTTAGGGAGAACACACCGTTTATGGCTGAGTTAGCGACCAACTTTTCCCATATAGCAGTTTTTATATGGAGATGCAGTTCGGCTACGATTCCTGCGTCTACGAGTCTCTTCTGCATCTCAGCCGAACGGTTTGTTGATTTGCCATCCAATTCACCAAATATCAGCCTTGCTGAGCCTCCATGAGAGATGATGCCTGGCTTCTTTGCGATTGCATTTACCCATGAGACGCCTCCGAATAGGTGTTCAATTCCAATTATCTCACCGATTCTCTCAGCAGCGTCGATACCATTCTGAACAGGGATTACAACCGTTTCAGCGCCGATGAGAGGAATCATCTGTTGAGCTGCGGCTTCGAGGTCGTAGGTCTTAACGCAGAAAATAACTAAGTCAACAGACTCTACCTCGCTTGGGTTGTCGGTTGCCTTGACGTTCATGTTGAAGCTACCAAACATATTGGAATCGACAATAAGGCCAGTCGACTTCAACGTGTTAAGGGTGGCACCTCTTGCTATGAGCGTAACGTCGTTTCCAGCTTGTATCATACGAGAGCCGAAGAAACCACCCTCTCCTCCAACTCCGAAAATGGCTACTCTCATGACTAAAAATATTTGATTTAATGTTATAATATTTTGGGAAAAATTTCATGTGCTTGAAATGCGCGCGCATGGCTACAGTGCGCGTATCAAGTGGTTCTAGATAAATACAATCGAATGCATACTTAAAGAGCTCACTTTACTTTGCAATATGCCCGCTCGGATAAACGAGATTCAATTTTAATAGAGGTTTTTTTTAAAAAGGGCATTATTCTCAATCAATAATAGTAACTTACAAATAACATTATAAACAAAAACACTGTTTAAAATAAAGACGCCAAGGAGGTCATCGAGATAAACGTCAACAGAGCATATTATCTTCAATTGATTAAACCTCTTATTTTCATCTCCATACTCGTTATCCTTAGCTATTTGACATTCAAATCAATCGTGGATATACATTCAAACTTATATTAAATTCATAAAGATCCTCCAAGATAACATATGACTTTTTTGCGCATACGAAAAAAGATACCATAATTACTATCTGAACAAAAATTAAATAATTAACAATCCAATCAACGGAATAATCTGAATAAACAAGTTACTAGGAATTACCCTTTTAAACACGATCTTCTCAACATAAACCGAATCTTCCCAACGCCGCATAATAGGGTAAACCGTAAAAATCCATGCTCCCATAGAAATCGTGGTTAAAATTGGTAAAGCGACATTAAACCCAACCCCATAGTATCCAACTAGACCAGCCAAGATCACAGCAGCGAATCCACCAATAGCTAATCTAACCGTGAACTTGGGTCCAAAAAGAACCGGAAGAGTTCTAGCACCGGCCTTCCTATCTCCAGCAATATCCCGAATATCACCAAGAGTAGGTGCCACGGCATAGATTATCGCATTAATCGCCATGCTATACATATTAGCAGGTAACACCGTTCCGACGACCTGAGCCCCAGAAAGACACGACAAGACCACACCCGCAACAACCACAAATTGTTTTCCAATTAACCTCTTCTTTAATCTAAAGGGTTCAGTGGAGTAAAGAAAACCAAGAAAAAGATACGCCAGCTGAACAGCGAACACGACGACACTGATGTAATAAGCTATAAGAAGACCAGCTAACGTCGTCAATAAAATGAAGACGAGAAAATGGTTTTTCGTGATTCTTCCAGAAGTAAAAGGCCTTCTACTTCTGTCAGTCTCTCCCTCACTCTCATCAATTCTATCGAACTCAGCATCAGAGTAATCGTTGTACCAGTATACTGCATAAGAGGTCAACGTCACACACAATGTAATGAGCAACATCTGGTAAATGTTGGAGTTAAAACGTGAGGCAATTACTAGATTAATTAATGCAGGGAAAGCGTAGACTGGGATAACCATCACTCTTGATTTAAGAAGGTCAAGATATGAACCTAATTGAATTTTAGTTATTTATCATCACCTCAAGATCATGAATGTCTCATAATATGAGAACAATAGGTATTTAAGGTATATATTACGTACTTATAAGATTTTTGTTAATAATATTATTACGAAATAATGTTTATAACATTTAAATTTAACAGTAAAAAACTTCTGTACACTGTAAAAAATCTAAAAAATTGAAAATTTTAGGTATTTATAACCCTTCTAAAGAGTTGATTTTAAAATAGGCATCTATAAACACATATTTTTGCGCACGCACATAAGTATAAAAGGAAAATCTAATATAAATTCACAATTTTCTTCCATAAAAAAAATTTTAACGTACCTTTTTTTTAAAAACATTTTAGAACTAATCCCTAGATTTTTTTTATGTATTGACAAAAGTTCGATTGTATGATTCTTTAAGCCTTGCTACCCGCACAAAATCAAGGAGGAAGATCATAGTAATCTTCTGTTACTTATTCATAATAAGAGATAATCTTATGTTTCTATCTTGAATGGTATTACTCGAATGTTTGGTGTGGTTATTTGAAAGTTACCAAGCCTGCAGTAAAAGGGTTAACATGTGAAGTTTGTGGTCAACCTCTGTTTCTCGATAAGAAGGAGTGCAAGGAGTTTGTTGAAGGAAAACTGAAGCAGGGCTATATAGTGTGCAGCTGCTGCGGCAGTGAAAAAAAGTCACAAGTAATCGTTGAATAGGATTAAACCCCTCACCTTTTTTTGTGCTTAATTTAAGAAAAATTTAGAAAGCCATTTTTGGATAATAATTCGTCTTATGATTTTCGTATTCTGGTATCTTGAAGCTTGAAGAGCAGAACCCCGCAGATTACACTACAAAATAGTAGTACAAGAAGGGGTGCCGAGAAACCGTAGTTTGTGTAGAGTAATCCAGCGAAGTACGGGGCGGGTATACCCATCAACCTGCTATAAGCATCAAGTTTGCCTAGAATTCGGCTTCTCTCACTAGGCTCTACACGTTCTGAGACGAGGCTTACCCAACTTGGGACCCAGAAGCTGCCGTCGAGGCCGCTTGTGATGTTGAAGAACAGAAAAGCAGGGAAGCTTCGGAAAATTAGAAATCCAGAGACAGTTGTTATTGAAAAGAACCATGAACCGAGTAACATAGGTTTTCTCCCAATTTTATCGGCTAGCTTTCCGAGGGGGATCGATGAGAGCCCCCAGGAAAGGTTGTAAGCTGTGGAGAGAAGACCGATCTCGAAGGGGGATAACCCATAATTGGCTACAAGTGTGCCATAAAAGATTGAGTAGCCGGTTCCGTATCCTATGCCCATTAGGATAAGTATGGCGTATAGGTTCCTGACCTTTTTCTCTGGTACGAGAGTTTCGCTGATAACCTGTGTTATTGGTTTACGTATTATGGCTCCAGGTTTATGGGTCTCTTTCAGCCAGAGGGCTAAGCTGGTTGCACCTGCGGCCTCGCCTAGGAATGCAACCCAGAAGATGGGTTGGTAACCATATAGCAGAGCTACGTAGCCACCTACGGATGCGGTGATCATGCTTGTGATTTGAGATGAAGCCATTAGGACGCTGTACGCTGAGGCTCTTTTCTCTGGGGGCACAGACTCTGTTATCAAGGCGCTTCGCGCCGGGTTACCCTGCTGAAAGAGCGCGGAGAAGCCAGCGAAAAAGGCGAAAGCTAGTAGCCAGAAGAGGCTTGGGGAGATGATTAAGGCGGCTGCGCAGAGTGATCTTGAGGCGTGGCTGACTAGGATCACTGGTTTTCTCCCGATTCGGTCGCTTAGGGTACCCCAGAGAAATAGTCCTGCTGTGGTGCTTAGGTTAAGTACACTTTGTATTAAACCGATGTCAACAACTGTTAAACCCGTTGATAGAACGTATGGTTGCCATACGGCGAAGAGCGCTCCAAAGCCTATCATCCCGATGATGGTCTGCGCCGCCATCACCTTGATGTTGCCTTCAACCCCGAGGCTTCGAAGCAGCGCGCTCATATCCCTGACTTTCAATACTGTATTTAAAAAGATAAGCGTCTTCGCATTATACTGCATCTGCGTATACTCCGTGTTTCCTACTAACGATAACTCGAAGTGCAGCAATACGTGCATCGAGAAACCATTATTATCTAAGGATCAAATGATATCTTTCTATATGGATGAGACTAAACGCGCCCCTTTATGGGGGGTGAGATTAAGCGTCTTCGGTTCTGGAGCGGTCGGGATGGCTTTGGAGTTAGTGGGGAGCAGACTCCTTGCACCAACCTTTGGCGACAGCATCTTCGTGTGGGGTAGCCTGATCGGTGTTGTGATGACCGGACTTGCAGCCGGGTACTATTTTGGGGGCAAACTCGCTGACCGGGATCCGAGCTTTAAAACTTTCTCTTTGGTTATTCTTATCGCGGGTGTATTCACGCTACTAATTCCCTCTTCAGCTGCTATTGTTATGGAGACCGTAACTAATTTAGGGTTGGGAGATAGGATTGGACCTCTCGTTTCCTGCTTGCTGCTTCTAGGATTCCCCACAACTTTGCTTGGGATAGTTTCCCCTTACGCGATAAGGCTAACAGCGGATAATATTTCGAGAATAGGAGGTGCTTCAGGGAGTCTTTACTCCATTTCAACTGCGGGCAGCATCCTTGGGACATTCTTCACCGTCTTCTTGTTGATTCCTTTGTTAAGCGTCAGGACAATCATCCTCTCTCTTGGCGTTGTGCTCGTGGCTATTTCATTCCTAGGCTTGATTTGGAAGGAGCGTTTGCTATTTGGCATTGTAGTGGTGTTACTTATGCTGCCTCCGATAATGCTTCAGGGACCGATAATGGGGTTCGGAGTGAAGTTATTGTACAGTAAGGATACTCCTTACTCAACCCTAAACGTAGTTGACGACGAGGGGTCGGGGACCAGGGTTCTTTACCTGAACAACCTGCGTCACAGTGCAATGTACCTGAATGGCTCACAAACTGCAGCGGTTAGATATACAGGTTACTTCAACTTGGGTTTTGTTTTCAACCCCGATATTAAGAGTGTCTTATTCGTGGGGGGTGGAGGCTTCTCTGGACCGAAGCAATTTCTTGCATACTACCCTAAGGTTAAGATCGATGTGGTTGAAATAGATCCTGATGTGGTTCAGGTTGCAAAGGACTATTTCGGTGTAATAAATGACCCTCGTCTAAGGATTTTTGTGGAAGATGGCCGGACGTTCCTAGAGAGAGCAGGCAGCTATGATCTCATAGTACTCGATGCTTATTCCAAGTCTTATGTTCCTTTTCACCTTATGACCCTAGAGTTCATGGATAGTCTAAGTACCCACCTCAACCCTGGAGGTATAGTCATCTCTAACCTCATCGCCTCGTATATTGGGGATACATCCGACCTCATGAGGGCGGAGTTCAAAACAATGAGCAGCGTATTCTCTGAGGTATACGTTTTCTACACTTTTAGCGAACGTGCTTCTGAGTTGCAGAACCTCATACTTGTGGCGAATGGATCTCCTAGATATGACGTGGATACTCTTGTTGAAATGGCTGGTAGAACTTCTCTTAGGAGTGATGTTTTGAAAAAATATTCGAGGAACCTTTTCCTGCAGAGTGTAAGTACGGGCGACGTCCCTCTGTTGACGGATGACTACGCCCCAGCTGAGAACCTATTGAATCCCGTTACTTTGGCACCGTATGAGGGAGGAGGGGAGTTACTTACCCGCAGTCTTCTTAACCCTTTCATAATTGCTGGAGCTTATGTTGTCGCCTTCGCAGTTGTCTATTATATAATCGTCTCAATTAAGGAGAAAAATGGATCCGAACAAGATCTCAGAACGCCCAGGATTTAGATTAAGAGAACGAATAAGTTTGATAATTATTTCTTTATCTACCTCTTTTTATGTCTACTTATTCATCATTATGAACATTGGAAAAGCATCTTCACAATAGTATTTATCTTAAGAAAGAATAATTCGTCTCATTTTATCAACTATCAAAA
>CAZIAF010000126.1:0-6286 GCA_964537625.1 uncultured Candidatus Bathyarchaeia archaeon | reverse complement strand
CATTGGCGGAATCTCCGGATGCCACATTAACCCTGCTGTGACGATCTCGATGCTTGCAGCTGGTAAGATCAACGCCAGAGACGCGGCCGCCTACATAATCGCCCAATGCATTGGCGCAACCCTAGGAGCGGGCGTCCTCTACCTCATCGCCTCCGGATTAACGGGATACAGCCTCGCAGGTGTCGGCCTCGGCCAGAACGGCTACGATACCTACTCACCAGCTGGCTACGGATTAGTAGCCTCCTTCACAGTTGAGGTCACATTGACATTCATCTTTCTCCTCGTCATACACGGCGCCACGAGCAGCAAAGCGCCTCAGGGATTCGCTGGCCTCGCGATTGGCCTCAGCCTCGTTCTAATCCACCTAGTCGGCATCCCCGTTACAGGGACCTCCGTGAACCCCGCTAGAAGCCTCGGTCCAGCCCTCTTCGTAGGTGGCGTTGCCCTTAGCCAGCTGTGGCTGTTCTGGGTAGCGCCAATCATCGGCGCGATATTGGCCGCCTATGTCTGGAAAGCAATTGAATAAACCAGCTCCAGTTTCGCACATGCATTTCTTACAACGAGCACTCATCGATTGTGTTCATACTTATATACATCTGTTCTATTGATTAGGACACTTGTTCTAATCTATGGGTATAATAGCTCCAAACGGATATAATACATCGGTGAAAATTGTTGAATAAGACTCAGCAAGCAGCATCGGTTCTAGCCGTATGTGTCAGTATTCTTCTATCAGGGATGTTCATAGCCTATAAGCCAGGCTCCGGTACTCTTAGCGAGTTCAGGCTCCCAACAGGTGTACCACCAGCATTAGGCAGTCAAAGCACAACAAGCGTCGGGGAGGGAACAGCAGTTGACAAAACCCTCTCTATCAGCGGTTCAGGTGTAGTTTACGTTAAAGCCGATAAAGCGGTCGTAGTTCTAGGAGTCTATACTGAAGATAAACTGGCTTCGACGGCAATCGATGAAAACGCGGCTCTAATGACGAGTGTAATCAAAGCACTCAAGGCGATGGGATACTCGGATGACGATATTCAAACCACAAGCTACAGCGTCTATCCTAATTATAACTGGGAAGTTCGTATGATTATCGGATACCAAGTGACTAACATGATTCAAGTGAAGGTCACCGACCTCGATAAGGTGGGTGCTGTAATCGACGCAGCGACTGGTGCAGGCGCCAACAGGGTAGACAGTGTCAGTTTCGGCATTAAGGACGAGACCTCAGCTAAGATGAAGCTCGATGCCTACAAAAAAGCAATCGCCGATGTGAAGGCAAAGTCTGATGTCATCACCAGCGGCCTCGGCATTAGCATCAAGGGAGTTCAGTCGGTAAGTGAGAGTAGCTATTCCTCACCAATCTACTACGGTGGTATGGATTACTCAGGTATCTCTAGTAAAGCTTCGACGCCCATCTTGAACAGTAACCTGAGCGTCACAGTGACTTTGAACATCGTTTATCTAATCGAGTAGACTATACCTGTTATCTCCTTTTTTTTAAAAAATATGCATACAAATGAGACGCGTGCAAACCAAGGGTGTTTGGAGTTCGACTTTATACACGCGTGACATTGTTCTATATGCTCCTACGATTAGCTGCTTATTACAACCCTTAGGGTCTCATATGTCCCGTATCCGCCCATGACACCGTCTAATTCGAACTCCCCAAAGCTCTGGGCAAGTACGGAGATCTTCCCATGCGCGTCTACAAAGGGGAGGGATACGACAGGTCCAGCTTTACATTTGAGTATGTGCTTGATGCCTTTTAAGTCGGTCAACTCCAACGCTGAGCTTACAGGGATTATCCCGTCTTTGAACTTTTGATCTATTATCCTCAAGCTGACTATCGGAACATTAACTCCGCCTTTCCAAAGGAAACCACCTATGCTTATGCGGCCGTCGTCGAGGACAA
Source organism: uncultured Candidatus Bathyarchaeia archaeon (assembly GCA_964537625.1). Lineage (GTDB taxonomy): Archaea > Thermoproteota > Bathyarchaeia > TCS64 > TCS64 > UBA8941. The sequence goes on along the minus strand of CAZIAF010000126.1, from coordinate 4,374 downwards.
TGGCTGCAGGGTTTATGGCTAGACCCTCGTTGAACCAGACTACGTAATAGAGCCAGTTACCTACATCGGTCCAGTTGCGGACGCCGTGGGTGTGGTCACGCTGCCCTATGACATCGCGGAGGACGAAGACCTGCTCCCCTACCGATATCTCGCCGTTGATCTTCGCCATCTGTTCCCAGTGCTCATCTCCACTCTTCTTCCCAATCTCTAGGGATTCCGGGGTCATGTTCTCGCTGTACTCGTACGTGGGTTGGAAGGGCTGGAACTTGAGGTGTAAAGAGACCGGTGACATGGCAGAGATAAGAGAAGGGTTCTCCCTTATTCTGGGGAAGTCAGATGGGTCCTTCACCACCGCCATTCTTCCTTGAAAACTATAGTGCCACGAGCCATCGGGGCGCCTCTCGTGAGTCATCCCCGCTGCTTCGAGTCTCTCAGGGTATCCATCCATATTCTCATTTGCTTGGAAACCTGCCACGGAGCCGTCCGGTAGGAAGAGCAGAAGGAAGGTCATCCCTTCATCCTTGTTTGGTTTGAAACCGAGGCGCGTCATACCGCTTAGACCGTTCCGCCTGTCGCTGAAGCAGAAATAGTAGCTCTCGTTCCACTCACGGTGTGTACCAGGCTTGTGTGTAATTGGTTCCAACTCTTTATTTCTCAAGTGTAACCTCCCCCTTCACCCCGTCAATCGTTACCCTCTGACCGGTCTTGAAGACCCTGCATGCGTTATGGATGTTTGTAACTGCGGGGATGCCATACTCTCGGCTAACGACTGCGCCGTGGCTGAGTATCCCACCGGTTTCCGTGATGAGGCCCCCTATCTTACTAAAAACGGGCGTCCATCCAGGGTCGGTTCGGGGGACTACGAGTATCTCACCCGCTTGGACCCGCCATATCTCCTCGATGTTTTCGAGGACACGTATTGTGGCCGTCAATACGCCTTGGCTGGCAGGAATCCCTTTGAAGTATCCTGTTTCGGTGGGGTGTGGATCATTGAACTCTCTGTTCCCCTGCAGGAACTTGGGCGGCGTAGTATTCTCGTATTTAAGAAAGTTCCCCCTCCTAAATTCGATAGTGGATCGTAGTTCCTTGGATGAATTACCCGCAACAAGGCTCCTGATCTCGCTCTTCGTCAGGAAGAAGAGGTCCGATGGCTGTGAGAGGACGCCAATATCCACAAGTCTATCTCCAAGGGCGAGGTGAAGCCTCCTATTCATTGTTATCCATTTGTCAAGATTGAAGCGTTGTTGCTCCCTGAACACGATATATCGGCGCGCGTTCCCAAGGATACCTGAAAGGAGTCCCCACTTTGCAAAGCCGAGGAATTGCCCCCTAATATTCTTCTTAACGATCTCTCCTGTATCCACCCTTATCTTATCGCTACTATCTTTGGCTTCCCCAATGTCTATTTTGTAACCGGAAGCGAGCGACTTGAAGATATCAAACAGGTAGGCGGGCTCGTCGCCCCAACGTGGGTAGTATAACTCACGGGTGAAGCCCCTTACGCCGTACTCAGCGAGGAAGATGTCAAGCTCAGATCTGAATTTGGCGACTTCTGCATTGTTTGATTTAACGATCTGTTCGTATAGCGTCTTTGATGGGTTTTCAAGAATCATCTTCTGAAGTTCTGGATAAACTCTGATGGTGGCAGTGAGCTTATCAATGCCTTCGTTTGTTTGGCTAGTTTTATGCTCGAGCCCCGAAACGAGAATAGGGTAAACCCTCCTTCCCTCTTCAGCGCCTAGAAACTTGGCTAGGAGGTACTGTGTAAGCAGATTCATGCCGATGTTGTGGACTGGTATTCCATACCGAACAAGACGGAAGTGACCACCCATGATCTCGTCGACTTCGTCGGCAAGTTTGAGATAATCGGTAAATGGTGCCCCTTTAAGGGAGCCGAGCTTTGGATAGAAGGCGGAGTAGAAAGGGTTGAAGACTTCACTCGTCCACTGATAATATGCATCAGCAGTCCTACTCCCACTCCCGTTTGGATCCTTGAATGTGACTCTTATCTCTGCCCAGACTCGACCTAGGGTGTTAAAACGAAGCATTCTCATAGTCTCCTTACCGTAGGAACTGGAACCTTCGGGAAAGTAGTTGAGAACATCATCGTTTCTCAGAAATGGAGGAATCTCGTTTTCCACCTTCCTTTTTAGGACCTCAAGGTTGAAGTAAGCGTGGGCTTTGTGTAGGCGCAGAAGCTGCCTCGTCTTCTCTGAATCGAGCGACTTATATCCCATTATCTCGTTAAGTTCGATGTTTACGTACTTGGTTAGGTGATCACCGAGGAGTTCGAAGAAGAGAGGCGAGACTGGGTCATTCCAGTAGTCGTCGCTGTAGCCCCGTGTCCAGACGATCTCATCCATTGTTTCGACGCGCAGTGTTGTTATCGGGCGAGACTGGAGGATGTATATCTCGTTTTCCTTACCAATAGCCCACTCCACGTCCTGTGGAGTTCCCATAGTAGTCTGTATCTTGTCACCCAGTTCGGCGAGTTTTAAGGCTTGCTCGTCTGTAAGGCTAGGCTTAGAACCCTGATCTGAGTCCAAGTCGATGTATTCCACTCCCCCAGTAACGCTCTGGGAAACCGTTTTCTTCTCACCTATCTCTTTGGCTACTATCTTGAAAGAGTTGTCACTATTTCTACTGAGGATGTATCTGTCAGGGGTGGCTTTTCCAGTGACGAGAGCCTCTCCGAGGCCAAAGGTAGACTCGATCAGGAGCTCGGAACTATCAGTACTCAAGGGGTTTACCGTGAACAGGACTCCGGCGCTCTTGGAGGAGATCATGTGTTGGACGAGAACCGCTATCTCAGCATCTCTAGGATTAAAACCGCCCCGCTTGCCGTAGGAGAGAACCCTTCCCGACCACAGTGAGGCATAGCATTTTATTACAGCTTCGGCGACTCCTGCAGAGCCCTCAACGTTAAGATAAGTCTCCAGTTGCCCCGCAAAGCTTGCAGAGACTAGATCCTCCGCAGTCCCCGAGGATCGGACCGCGACGGGGGGCTCACCCATCTTTTTATAGTGTTCTTCGATTTCAGCTACAAGTTCATTAGGTAATTTTGCAGACCAAACAGCATCCCTGATATTCGTCGAACACTCATCGATGGATTTTGAATTGCTGTAATCAACATGGTCAAGTTCTCTCTCAATAATCTCGTGAAGCCTGTTGTAATCGGCGAAGACATTGTATGCGGCTGTGGTGATGACGAAGCCACCAGGGACGAGAAACCCTTTGTCAATAAGTTCTCCGAGGTTGGCCGCCTTTCCCCCGACCTTTCCGACATCAGCTTTCGAAACATCTGAGAGACTGATGATGAACTGCGGCTGAAGCATGTTACAGCCTTCCTTTTATTCCTATATAACTGTGGTTCACTACTTTAACTCCGTTGGGAAGTCACCGTAACCTGTCTTAACAGTTAAATCCGCTCCACCAGCAGTAGATTCGATCTAGCCTTGTGCCAGTGGTGCATGAAGCACGGTGCCGGTGGAAAATGGTATCTAAACGCACGCAACTACTCTAACGAACTCGCAGAGGAAATGCAGATGAAAGCATACCTGACGGAGCAGTGGATGAACTTCGAGCAGGTCTATATCAGAAAGATGATGGGGATTAGCAGCATCGGCCTCGGTTACAAGCTCCGGATGCCAATTGTTGGACGCCTCCTCCGCTGGCAAGCCGAGAAAATGATACACAGCGAGGAAAAAAACCGTAATCCAGTCCGAGCCGACGGCCATTTCGGCCAGGTTATCCCCCTAGAGGAAGCTAAGATGATTATGCTAAACCTCGCAGCTGAACCCATAATCCAAAACTACTGCATGTGCCGCTGGATGCAGAAGAACTGCAAGGACGTTTGCTGCATAAACTTCGGCGCCTTGAGTGGAGTCATAGAGAAACTCCCGCGCTTCATCCCGAATGACACTAAAGTCCGCCTCGGTCGAGACGAAGCGGTTGCGGCTCTCGAGGAGCAGAACAGGAAAGGACGAGTCGCCACTGTATGGTTCCAACCCGTCCCATATGTAAACGCTATCTGCAGCTGCGAGGTCCCACAGTGTGGTGGGCTCCGTCTCCGCAACGATTTCGGTCTCCACACAGTCTACAAGGCAGAATACGTCGCTGAAGTCAACCCAAATAACTGCCAAGGCTGCATGAAGTGTGTCGCACGCTGCCAATTCGGCGCCATACGCTATAATGAGACCATAAAGCGAGTCATAATAGACCAGAGAAAATGTTACGGCTGCGGCCTTTGCAGGGACGAGTGCAGTTTCAACGCTCTAACACTTATCACCCGCGAAGAGATCCCTGGCCTACAGGGTCAGTACTAGGAGGTCTATGGATGGGCTGGACTAAGATCAATATAGACCAGAATAAATG
>CAZIAF010000125.1:0-6295 GCA_964537625.1 uncultured Candidatus Bathyarchaeia archaeon | reverse complement strand
GCCGTGGGGTCTGGGGGATGGGGTTCTAACCGCTATATGATAGTCCACGAAGCAAAATTTATGAATTATCAGCGGTGCTTGTCGAGATCAGGCTGACCTTCCAAGGATCTTTTCGTATGTCGCATGCGCTGAGACACTCGTTTAGTATAATGCGCATCAGGGTACCCAACGAAGTCTACATAGAGATGGAAATTAAGTGAAAACTGGGTTACTCCAGTTCTCGCTCGTAGAATCTTAATTAACGTTTGACTATGTTCTCAATTATTGCTGAGATATCTCTTGGGTTTTCAGATTGATAATAGTGCCATTTACCAAAACTGCCATAATTATTCACTGCTTTTACCCATTCCTTTAATGCCATTAGTTTAGTTCGGGATTCTGAATTTGGGAGCCCCTTGACTTCTATTACCAAGTGATCCCCATTAAACAATCTAACCACATAATCAGGGAGATATTTGTGATGAACGCCATTGTACACATAGTGTATCTCAAAGCCAAGGTGGTCATTCTTTACCCAACTATCTACATTGGCGTTACGTTCAAACTCAAAAGCTTCAGTTAATTCCCATCTACTATCGAAGACTGCTAGATTAACATGGCTTTTGTTGTTAGCTTTTGTTTTCCTTCCAGTATACCATGTTGCCATGCCACCAGTGAAAATTATTTGGCGATCTTCATCAAATATCGGCGTCAAGGCTTCAGTGTTACTTAATCTAACTTGGCGTAGGAGATGCTGGATTATAGTGCGGGTATTTGCCATGAGAATGGCTCGCCGTTTTATAGGGTCGGTATTCCAATCTGATGGTGTAATTTTAATTTTATCTGAATTTAGGAAGTCTTCAGTGATTTTGATGATCTGAGCTGTTAGGTAAGTTTCTTTACCCTTCCATTCAGGTTTCATTTCTTCTATGAGAAGTTTAGCAGTACGGAAAATCAGTGTTTGAGTTCGCTCTTTCTCGATATAATCACGTAGTGTTATTGTAGTAATTTTACTAATATCTGGTTGGTTGTCAAGAACTGGTGCCATATCTGCCAATGTTGGTGTATTGTAAGCATCTATTGGAAGAGATTCAATATCAGTGATAATTAGCGATAATGATGGCTTGTAAGTGTGCTCAATTTTAATTACGTTGGGAATTTCTATTTCATGTGATTGTTTTGATGGTTCAGGATATATTGGTGTTTTAGGAGTAGGTACTACACCCCCACCAACTCCTTGATCCTCATGAGGTATGAAACTAATTGGAATGCCAAATATTTTCACATATTCGGGTTCAAAGTAATCTCCTTTTAATTCATAAGTTGTACGGCGGAGTCCACGCCCTACAACTTGTTCGCAGAGTAATTGACTAGCAAAAGCTCTGAGTCCCATAATGTGGGTGACTGTTTTAGCATCCCATCCTTCTGTTAACATACTCACACTAATTACATGTTGTATCTGAGCACCGGACTGACCAAGTATGCCTATTGTATCCACTTGTCTTCGGAGAAGTTCTGCTTGCTGTTTCTTTGTGAGCTGAGGTTTCTCGTTTTCCTCGTCTTCTTCTGTTGAAGTAATTATTTCAGGGGGTTCTTCCTCACTTTCGGCGGCTTTGATTACCTTCGAGTCTATGTGGAGGGTCTTTTCAGGGTTGCATAGTTCTTTGATTAGTATTCCTCCAGTGTCACAGGTGTATTTTATTCTGGCAGCGGATTCGGTGCGATTTGTTACTGTTATCATTACTGGAGGAACTTTACTTCCTTGTGCTTCCCATATTAATCGTGTTTTATTCCAATTTGCACCAAGTATTGCATAAGCTTGTGTAACGAGATCTGGAAGAGGCTCAGTCGTTGGTGCTTTTCTTTTTAAATTATCCTCTACTTCTGGATCTTTGTAGATATGGCGTAAACGAGATTGAAGCTTTTGGTTTGTCGGCGAGTCGTCGCTGACAACTACTTGAGGCGTTTTAACGAGGCCGGATTCTATTGCATCGTTGAGATTAAAATCGCTAATCACCCATTCGTATACTTTGTTCTTATTATCTCCAGTTGGAGCCATTGGGGTTGCTGTGAAATCATATACAGTATGTATTCCTCGTTTTCTATGAATACGATCGAGTCCTTCTATCCATACCGTAGCCATCTCGGTTTCTTCTTCTTCGGCATTAATATCTGGGCTGACTCGCCACGCATGATGGGCTTCATCATTTATCACAAGGATACGTGTATTGTTTGAGAGATCTCCTAAAGCTTGACGTACATAGGCTTCGTCACTAAGCGGCCCACGTTTATCCACACTTTTACGTTTCTTTACTTGTGCTTCATTTTCCCATGCTAATGTATGCCAGTTTGTAACTCGGAATCTGCCTAGTCGAAGTCGTTCTCGATATCCGGGTGGAATTATATCAAAAGCGTCGTAGTAATTGTTCTTGTTGCCAGGGAATAATACCTGTAAACGACTCTTTATTGTGAGGCCTGGAGCTATGATTAGAATGGCCTTTGTATATTTTGGATCCTGTGGATATGTAATTGCATTAAGTATTTGCCAAGTAGCTAACATTGCCATGACAACTGTTTTGCCTGTGCCGGTCGCCATTTTACAGCAGAGACGGCGAAAAGGCCCACCGTCAGATGGAATTATAATTCCTTCCTTATATTCTGACGGTGCTTCTTTCTCCCAAATAATTGTCTCGATAGCTTCAATTTGACAAAAGAATAATTTTATGTTTCTCTGCTTGTCATTCCAATATTCAAGTAGATTACGGGTAACACTGGTTACTCCGGGATATTTGTCGGCGCGCCATTTGTCAACTCTCTCTCGAATTTGGTTTACTAGTGGTAGCGGGATGAATGTTCCCGGGGAATCAGGTTCATCACTATCGGATGCAATTATATATCCTGCTTGTCGTCTGCCATTTACTAGTTCAAAGAGATGTGTTTTAGATCTTTGAGTCCAGTATCGTGAAGGCTTTTCATATGGTTTATTGATGATGAGCTTATCGATTTTATATGACAATCAGCTCACCTGTTTAACTACTAGACTTTCTATTCCTCTGTCATCGACAATCTTTACAGCTATTCTATCTCCGGGAGTAAAGGGTAGACTAATATTGCCTCTATAAATTTCAATGAGTTCAGGATCGATTTCAGCTTTCAGGTTTCTGGCTAGTTTCGCCCAACCTTCATCTGCATCAGCTAATGGGAAGAATACCTGCCTTGGGTATAAGCTCCGCCCGTCATAATCAGGATCGAGCATCCACATGGCGATTTTATCTTTTCCGCCGCTAGTGATCTCACCTGTGCGTGGATCGTAATAATCAAATCCGTTTACAGTGACAATGACATTTTCCGTAACTTTCACTGATTTTAATTTCTCAATTGAAATATCGGGTTGGCCTATGAGCCAGAATGCTTCGCTCTTTCTTAGTTTCTTTTTAAGATCATCAGTAAGTAGATCTGCATTCATCTGAACTTTGAGTAATGTTATTCCTGTTTTAGCTTCATCAATGTCTTTTGCTGCTTCAGGATCAAATTGGAAAGCCGCAAAGATTACTATCTCTGGTTTAGGATGATAACGGCTTGCTTCTTCAAGTGCTCTTTCTACTTGTCTCTGTTCAAGAGGTGCATGATCAGGGCCAAAACTAATTAGTACCGTTTTAGGCTCTGTTTCTTTAGTTTCTGCTTTGGCATGAAGCCATCTAGCCCCTTTTAATATTTCTAAACGTGTGAAGTGAAGATATTCCCCACTTGTCAAGCGAATTCCTGATTTGAATATTTCATTACGCCAATCTCCTTGTCTACGGGTTTCACCCGTACGACTAACAGATAAATCGGGGATTAGTGGAGGAAGAGTGTCACCCACTGATATTACTACTGGAGCAGGAACCGCTTCAACAGTAAAAGGACCAGTCACACGAACTTTATTATCGTCTACTTTTGGTTGATCGACAAGTTCAATAATTTCAGGTGGTTCATCTTTAGAAATATTTCTTAATGTTGTATGAATAGCTGAATCCAGATTAAATCCACTTTGAATTCCCTCTTTTGGATCTCGGAGAGTATAGTAGTCATATATTGCAGTCATTAATCGCTGCTTGGTCAATGTAATAGCAATACGCGATGTATCACAGGTGATCCATCGGCGACCCCATTTCTCAGCTGCAAAAGCTGCGGTTCCAGATCCACAAGTTGGATCAAATACAAGATCACCGGGATCAGTTGTCATTAGTAAGCATCTTTCAATGACTTTTGTGTTAGTTTGTACTACAAATATCTTAGATTCAGTAAAACTTCCGGTTCCAGTATCCATCCAAATATTGTTGAGTGCTCTATACCCAAAATCGTCAGCATAACGAATATATCGAATACTATTCTTAGCGACGTGAATACGTCCAGCTATTGCAAGTCTTTCCATTCCTTGAGGATATTCAGCTTTCCAGTGTGAATTCTTACCAGGACGATACACTACCCTCTCATAGGTGAATGGTTGATCTGATGATGCAGCTCCTTGAGATTGTAAATCTCCGGGTTGATATAATTTTGAGCCGTTTGGAATTGGTTTCTCTCCATTAATTTCAGCAGCATTAAGTCCTCGATAAGTACCATCGGGGAGCCTAATCCAACGATAAGTCGACATCTCTGCTTTGTTAATTGGCAACCAAAGAGTGTGTATCTTCGCACTTGCCTTATTCTTTGAATACCAAAGTAGGTAATCTCCTGCACGTGCTAATTCTTTAGTTTGAAAACCACTTGTTGTAACAAAGCTAATCAATGAAATAAAATTCTTTTTCTCGAAAACCTCATCAATTAAACATCGTACAAGGTGGATATTTTCATCACTAATTTGTACGAAAACTGACCCACTTTCGTTTAATAGCTCTTTAGCTAATAGAAGTCTGTCGCGGAGATATGTGAGATAACTATGGATTTCTAATTCCCAAGTATCTTTAAACGCCTTAATCATTTCAGGCTCTTGAGTGAGATCTTCATCTTTTCCGTCTATTACATCACGTTTATTGATAAAAGGCTGGAAATTGCTTCCATATTTTATACCATAAGGAGGGTCAATGTAGACCATTTGTACTTTTCCCGCCATACCCTCCTTTTCGAGTAGACTATTCATCACGAGAAGGCTATCTCCTGCAATCAGGCGATTACTCCAACCATGTTTATGCCTGTAAAACTCAATCGCGTCTCTGTATGGAGGATGTTCTCCCGCTGACTCAAAGAAAGATGTCAACTGTTGCTGTGGCTTCTTTTTTCTTACGGCCTCGATAATGGTTTTCGGATCAATTCTCTCATGGACATGAAGACTAACTGTTTCAACATCAAAACTTGTCTTCTCAGCCTTGCCTGCCCAGACAAGTTGCGGATCTAAATTAGGATCATATTGGTACTTCACAGCAGGCACATCGGGATCAGTATCTACCGAGACTAAACCGACTTGAGGATTATTCGCCCTCTCAACTTTCGTATGCTTATATTGCTCAATATCCTTGTCCAGCTTTTTGGATTGTCTACCCCGAGGCAAGCAGAAACACCTCTCCCAAATTGTATGCACCAAGATGTCTTAACTTTTTCATAAAGAATTGAAACCCTCTAATGAATTGAAGAATGCGCGCTTGTATAGCATTAATACCATTTTCTTTCTATGCCATTTATACGCTCAAATTTTACAATTTCTGACACTAAATTTACTTTAGAGGTTCTCCAACCAGAATTAAGCCAGCCCGTCTTGGCCTGAACATGCTGTCTATCATTAGCCCACCATGTCCTAAATTTCCTAGATGAAGGGGGAAGTGTATGGGATAGAATTTCTTCAACATCACTAAATTTTAAAGTGATTTCATTGGTTTTTCTTAAAGATAAATATTTACCTAGATTACTGTACACGCCAACCATTTTCTCCCCTCTAGAATAACATGAGCTTCACGATAGGAATAAAATTATCGTGTATTAAATCGCGCACGAAATTTTAGATTAGTTGAGCCAGAAGTTGCTCCCCATATTGTGTTAGAGTTATTCTATCCCTCTGATTACTTTTAATTATCCCAATTTGTTTCAAGTATCGTCTTTGACTACTCGGTATAGCGTCCCAGTCGCTGTTAATAATCTCATTTTTGAAGAAACTGATGAAATTATTGAGTGACTGCGCTTCGAGGTATTCGTAATCGAAATTAATAACTTTTTCACTCACAAAGCGCGCGCACTGACATTATCCAAATACTAATGGAATAAAATTTTAGTTGGATACCTCCGAATGCACCACTCAATAAGACCTGAACCCATTTCGGTTCAAGTCCGGCCCGGCCCACCA
>CAZIAF010000124.1:0-6337 GCA_964537625.1 uncultured Candidatus Bathyarchaeia archaeon | reverse complement strand
CCGGCAGACTCCACTTCACATGGGGAGACCTCGACTGGATATAGTTCAGCCAATTGGACGAGCCGCGCGCGCATCATCCTAAATCGGTGACCGAAGTTCGCGCGCGCGATGCTATGGACGCTAGAACCAAAAACCATAAAACCTGAACCAATCTCCAATTTTACAAAAGCCGGGTTGGCTGAGTGGTTTAGGCGGCTGCCTGCAGAGCAGCTCCACGGAGGTTCGAATCCTTCGCCCGGCTCCAAACAACCCCTCCAAAATAAGCCTTATTTTCGTTCCTTTTGGCTAAAGAGTCTACTATATTGCCTACTATTTTTAGCCCCTCCTGTCTGGTTGTGCGCGCGCACAGCCGAATATAACCCGCGCTCTGAAGTGAATTCAAGGCATCAGACAAGGTATTTCTGTGCAGCCCGGTTCCATGCCGAATAGACAACGAGGTCTGTGGCTGAAAGAGGGCGAGGTAGATGTACACAAGTTTCTCACTCGACGCCCCGATCTCTCGCATCTTACCCACATAATCCATAAAATACTCCCTCCTAATCGAAGCCACAACCCCATCCACAATCCCCCGAGTAACATCATCCCAACCCTCATCTACATCCTCCAACGGACCATCCCCCGAGCCAAACACACCCACCTAAATGCCACTGAGACAAACAGAGGTCACTCAATGCGGGGAACCAGTGAACTCCTCGCCCTGCTCACGCCCATCGGTAAAGCAACACAAATTGAGAATCGCTAATAATGGAGACGCAGCCCCAAGAACCACCCACCAACCCGATAGTGCACACTCATCATCAATCTCGAAACTACACTCGCAGCTCCTTAACCAACTCAGCACGCGCACACAATGCGTGCCCGCTTGCATATGCTTATAAGTTCTAAAAAAGGGGGATTTTTATGCCGATCATAGATTCTAAGACCGGGAAAGCGCAAAAACAACCAACTGTGGTTGAATTGAAGACCAGCGCGAACAAGATGCGCGCGTTAAGTCTGATTGCGCTACATGCAGCGAAATCCGGCCATTCCGGAGGCACCCTTTCGATAATGGACATTGTAGCTGCATTATATCTGAATGTCGCAAAGCATGATCCGAAAGATCCCCTCTGGAAAGACAGAGACCGAATAATCTTCTCAGCAGGTCACAAAGCGCCTGCATTGTATATTGGTCTAGGAATATCCGGCTACTTCAACCTCGAAGATATGATGACACTACGTAAGCTCGGCAGCCCATTCCAGGGCCACCCACATTGGCTGAAATTAGATGGAGTCGAGGTATCAACTGGCTCTCTCGGACAAGGTTTGTCCATTTCTGTCGGCGTAGCTCTCGCGGGCAAGCTCGACAAAAAGGACTACAAAGTCTACTGTATAATGGGAGATGGCGAACAGCAGGAAGGACAGGTATGGGAGGCCGCGATGGAGGCAGCCCACTACAAGCTCAACAACCTCATCGCAATCATCGACAAGAACAAACTCCAGATAGACGGCAATGTGTGCTCTGTTATGGATATAGACCCTATCACAGACAAATACAGGTCCTTCGGATGGCACGTGATAGTAATCGATGGCCATAAGATGGGGGACATCCTCCGAGGATTCGACGAAGCATCAAAAGTTAAAGACAAACCAGTCGCAATTATCGCCAACACCATCAAAGGAAAAGGGGTCAGCTTCATGGAGGGCGTCGCAAGCTGGCACGGCAAATCCCCAAACAGGGAAGAACTCGACAAAGCCCTCACGGAGCTCGGATTCTCCGACCCGCCCGTAGAGAGGCTGCTAGATATCGCGAAGAAGTTCCAAGATAAAGTCAACGAGCGAGTGTCGTCTTCTATGCCCAAGTTCAGCAAGGACTTTTGGTGGAACGTCCAGCCGACGATGAAGGTTAAGATGGAGCCGACTAGATTTGGTTTCGGACGCGTCCTCGACAAGAAGGGAAACGATGAGCGCATAGTCCCGCTCGGATGCGACATCTCCGGCTCGATAAAAATCAGCGATTTTTATGATAAGCACCCAGAACGTAAAGACAGATTCCTCAGCATGGGCATCGCAGAGCAGAGCACCACAGCTATCGCTGCAGGGCTCGCAAAAGAAGGAAAGCTCCCCGTGTTCGGAACATACGGCGTATTCGCCTCATCGAGGAACCTCGACCAGCTGCGGACGACCGTCTGCTATGGCGGGTTCAACGTGTTCGTCGCAGGCGCTCATGGAGGCATCTCGGTTGGGCCGGATGGTGCAACGCACCAGGCGCTTGAAGAGTTCTACAATGTATGCGCGCTGCCAGGAATCACAGTCGTCGCACCATGTGACTCTGTCGAGGTTGAACGAGCATGCGATGAGCTGCTGTTCAATTACAACGGGCCAAAGTATGTGAGGTTCGCAAGAGAGTCGACGCCGATCGTCACGAATGAGAAGACTCCGTATGTGAACGGCAAAGCGAATGTGGTCCGATTCAGAGGAGAGAAAGAAAATTTTGCGGACGCCTTCGATACGACGCTTGCCACGAATTACAAGTCCGAGAATGAGGATATCACGTTAATCTCATGTGGCCCTGAGCTATGTGAGGCGATGCGTGCCGCGTATATCCTGAAGAAGGAGTTCGATGTCGAGACGCGTGTCATCAATATGCACACCATCAAGCCGCTTGACAAGGATGCGGTTGTGCGCGCTGCGAAGGAGACCGGGGCTGTGCTCACCATAGAAGAGCATCAGGTAGGCGGCATGGGTAATAGGATCGCGGCGACGATCGCAACGGACCACAGCCTCGTGGGGACTCCTGTCGTATTCGACATGATGGGGATAAACGACACTTTCGGTGAATCAGGCGAGCCATGGGAGCTCATCAAATTCTTCGGGTTAAGCGCAGAGCATATCGTGATGAAGGCAAAAGATATGCTTGTGAACAATAGAATGAAGAGATAAAAACATCATGTACGCGTATACTAAAACTAAATTACACCTGATTATACTAAAGATCCCTATCTAATTTTGAGAATTAGCAAACTATTCTCGCAAAGACGGGTGCGACACTCGACGATGTCTCCGGTGGGAGGTTCAGGTTCTCAATCGGCTCAGGCTGGTACCAGAGAGAGTTCCAAGCCTACGGTGCTTCATGGTACGACCACGACACAAAGATCGATGTCGCGAGGGAGTAGATAGAGATCATCAAGTCTCTGTGGGCCAAGCCAACAACGAACTACAATGGCAAGTTCTACGAGATAATCGAAGGGGTCCTAGAGCCTAAACCAGTGCAGAAGCCCCACCCGCACGCGAAGTCCTTCACATGCGCGCGCGGCAGTTCTCAGGATCAAGAGTCTCCTCTCGGGTCAAAGAATCAACTCATACAACGACCACCAGATAGTTATAACTATCGCTAAATCCAATACTTGTTAACGATAACGTCTTAAAATAAAACAAACCAGTAAATTGAACCAGAGAAGAGCACTATCGCCCGGCTCCACATCATAACCTAACCTCCCTTATAGTCTTCAAATTCTTAACTTACCCGCGCCCGTATTAAAAAAAAATGTAATTAACAATCCTTTTTCGCGCTACATCCTAAGACTTCTATTATTCAGCCCATCCGCTGTTACTATCTAAGATCATCGGGCACGTACGTGCGTCAAGTCTCCATATTCAAGTAGATCAATCAACGGAAGGACCAGCCGAGCAAATACGCCAGTGTCTCCGACTATTGCCCTGAACAACTCGTAGTCGGTAGCATCGAGTACCCTAAGGGCCTTAATCAATACCAGATACGATACGACAAAAATCGTAGCCCCCCCGAGGAGCTCGATCCAAAGATTCGATTGTGTGCCCACGAAGATGAGGGTCAACATAGTAGATGGTATGACACTTGAGAAGATCTTGGCAGATGTTCTCCAGTCGGGGCTTATGCCAAGGTTCCTCTTGATCCAAACCAGGATGTATACGAGGCTCGGGATTTGGGAAACTGTCATAGATATTATCAATCCCGGTATCCCGTAGTTGGGTATAAGATAGAAGGCCAATGAGCCCCCGATCAATAACCTGATCAAAGCCCCAATAAGGTTGATCCGGGTCTCCCCCTGCCCGTTGAGGAGACTAGAAATGGATCCAGACCCGATCCCAATATAGACATAAATCAGCGTTAAGAGCTGAAGATAATATGCAGCAAGCGGGAATCTGTCGCCGAAGAGGACTCCAATAAACGGGTGACTTAGCGCGATTAGGGCCCCCAATATTGGCAAGGAGAAGAGACTGGAGTACTTAACCGAGCTGCGAAACGCCCTACCTAGGTTCTCATCGCCTCTATGGAGCTTGGAGAAGAGAGGGAATATGGCGACCGAGATGGGCCCAATTACGAACCCTACAAGCACGGAGAAGTTGCCTGCTGCACTGTAGTTGCCTATAAAAATGTTTGCTACATAGAGGACCATGAGGCTGCCATAGATTTGGCTCAACGCCCCATTGATCAGCGTTGACATGTAGACGGGTACCCCATATCGGATTAGGCGTCCGAACCCCACCACCATCGAGGAGACCTCTATCTTACCCTTCGTATTCCTCAGCAGCGTAATTGCTATGAAGAGGCCGATGGACCCAGTCATGATGATTGAGATGGAGTATCCGGATATAGCTCCAATCGTACCAAGTCCAATGAAAACCAATAAAGGAGACAGTATAATCCTGGCAACAGCCAGGATAACCCCGCTGAGGCTCTGGAGCTTCATCCTGCCATACCCGATGAACACCGCGTTAGTAGTAGTGATCAGCGCCTGCCCGAAGACCGCGATAGACGCAATTCTGAGGAGCGGCTCCAGATCAGGTCGGTGTAAGTAGTATGAAGCGATCAGGGGCGATGCAGAATAGACTGTTGAGGCCACAATCAACGAGATCAATATATTGAACAATAAGCCAGACGCTAGAGTGGACTTCTTCTCCTCATCGAGGCCCTGGTGATGGTACCTGGCGATATGCGCCGTCAAGCCAACGCTGATCCCGGGATCCTGCAGAAGGATCAAAATATCGATGGGAATAAAGACTATTGCGTACTCACCCAACCTCTCTTGGCCAAGCATATTCGCGATGACAATCTGGGCAATCGCCAAGATCGCTGTGGACAGCACCTGCCCGAGGAGTAGGACGAGGCTGCCATGAGCGGTCTGCCTCAGTAGCCTCGGATATTCATCAGACAGGTTCGACGCCTCGAAGAGGTTACAGGGTTAAAAGACAGTTATATTTTTTTCCTCGCAGATAGTATAATCGGAGAAACGGTTCAAACAGGCCTCACCCTTCCTCGTGATATATGATATGACGCTTGTTATTTGCTCGTTGTATTTCACACATCGTTTAATCATCTTCTTAACTATTCGAATCATTAAGAACTAGTAAGGATTAACCCCTATAAAAGATAAGTAGCGCACGCATACCGAGCATTGTTCAGCTACAATATTTGGATTTCCTTCTCTGATTATACTTTTAAGTTAAATATACTTACCAGGAGCCGATGACACAATCACCGAACCTCAAGATAGCGGCGAGAACTTGCTCTAAATGCGGTGTCAAACTCACTTAATTAATCGCCTATTTATTGGGTAAGGGTGAGGCGTACATGAATTGGTCGCGCGCGCGGGTACGCAGAGGAAAAGACGCACCGATCCTGAGCAGCATCATCTTGCGAGCGCGAATGCTAGTAGACTCCGTACTCCTTCACCGCTTCCATCAGGGCTTTCACGTTCTCGGGCGCGCGCGCCCCTGTTTCGCATGCTTTAAACCAATTATTTTGAGACGTAGACCGAGTTAGCTACTCTGTTACTATATTTAGCTGTCGTCAACGGGGTAGATGCTGAGTCGAACTTGAAGCTGTATAAATACCAGTAGCTGATGAGCTTCACATTCGACCTCGCCTCCACTGCGTCGAAGAACTTGTTCATATACTCGGCCCGCTTCGCGTCGGGCGTGTTTACACCCGACCACGCGTATGCGTTGACCCCCCACTCGAATATGCCTACGGGTTTCCGAGCCCCATAGTCGTTGTAAAGTGGAGCCATCTCCTGCGCCGGGTCTACGTTGTCACCAGATTGATACATGTCGATGCCGACCCAATCAACGTAGTTGTCACCGGGGTAGTACTCCGTCCAGTGATGCGCCGCCCCGCTGCTTTCACCATAGTTTGGGTTCCATACCCACTTCACATTAGCCGCACCCTGGGCTCTGAATATGTCTACGATGCGTCTCCACGCGGTTACGAACTCTGCTGGGTTAGACGCCCACGTCCCCTCCCACGACTGCGCCCCCTGATTGATGTTCATCTCAGCGCCGAATCGTAAATAGATAGGATAGCCAAAGGCCTTGCATT
>CAZIAF010000123.1:0-6338 GCA_964537625.1 uncultured Candidatus Bathyarchaeia archaeon | reverse complement strand
TATTTTACTATTTTTTCAAGTTCTTGCATTCAAAGTGATTACAAGCACCTCAACATGAGGCTTACATCGATGGTGTTGGTCAAATGCTATGGTGCTTACAACACAGGGCAGGCTCTCCACCGAATCCTCCCAAATTACCCTAATGGCTACATCCTCATAGTCATCGTCAGCATATACAGGATCTACTATCTCTACGATGCGGAGGATAAGCTATAATTATACATCCTCGATGTTTTTTAGAGGGCAATATTGTCAGAGAAGATAATTGGCATCCTTGGTGGAATGGGGCCGGAGGCCACAGCTGATCTATATATGCGTATAATCAAGTCAACGCCCGCTAAGAGGGATCAGGACCACCCACGAGTCATCATCTACAGTAACTCCAAGGTCCCGGATAGGACACAAGCGATCCTGGGGTCTGGACCGAGCCCGCTACCCGAATTAATCAGAGCCGGGAAACGGCTCGAGGAAGCAGGAGCTGACTTCATAATAATACCATGCAACACAGCCCACTACTTCATAGAACAACTCCAGAAGGAACTTAGGATCCCCATCCTAAACATGATCAGACTCTCTGCGGAGATGGTTAAGAAAACCTATCCAAAGTTTAAGAAAGCAGGGTTACTTGCAACGGATGGCACAATCAAGAGCAACCTATACAATAAAGCATATCTCGAGGCCGGGGTGGAGATCTTGGAACCTCGAACCGAATTGCAAGCAGATGTTATGATGGCGATCTATCAGTGTATAAAAGCTGGAAACCTTATCGATGGAAAAGTCATCATCCATAGAGTTGCGAAGAAACTTGTCGAGATGGGGGCAGAGATAGTGATCTGCGGCTGCACCGAGGTCTCCCTTGTGCTTAAGGAAGGTGACCTACCTGTACCATTGCTTGACCCCCTCCAAGTCCTCGCTGAGGAAGCGGTGGTGAAGGCTTTGAACGAGGAGTACATCTAGCCTTTGGGTAGACCGAAGAAAAATAAACTAGTAGAAGAAGGTGTTGTGATCCCTTATGCTAGAAGTTGGCTAGAGACTCCCTCAGGCAAATTCGAGTTTTTTTACCCGAAAGAGCTCAAATGGGAGTGTAAAAAATGTGGCTCCTGCTGCTGCGACGCACAACACCGACCGAGAAGGATCCTCCTTTTATCAACTGATATCGAAAGACTGGAAAAAAATGGTATGAAAGATTTCACTACAAAGGTCAAAGGGGAAGAACCATTTATCGCACAGATGAAGAAGTCTAAAGGTGCATGCATCAATCTAACGCCAACTGGTTGTAGAGTCTACCTTCAACGCGCCTTGCTGTGCAGGATGTATCCTTTCTGGGTGGAAAGGGAGAAGAGGAGCTTCGAGATAATGGTAGATACTCGATGCCCGGGGATAGGACAAGGCTCCGATTTAAATGAAGGGTTCTTTAGAGAACTCCTTTCAGATGCAATCGCGCAGAGGGGAGAGATTTAAAACACTCTTCAAACCCTTGAACCTTGAAGCTGTGATGAGCCAACCCGAGATCAGGTTAATGACGCACAGAGATATCGACTTTGTAATGCGGCTCCAAGGAACAGTTGGCTGGGGTAATACCCGTGCCGATGCTGAAAGGAGCCTCTATTATGAACCCGATGGCTGCTTTGTTGCTAGCGTTAACGATGTTGACGTCGGGATTGTCAATAGCTTCCTCTACGGCAATGTGGGTTTTATAGGTAACCTCATTGTGCTTCCGGAAACTCGGGGGATGGGCGTCGGCGCTGCTTTGATGAGTAAGGCGATAGAGAGACTGACCTCCAATGGGGCGGAAACCATCCGCCTCGATAGCGTCCAGAAGGCTATACCCCTTTACGAGCGCCTCGGCTTCAAGAGAGAATACTGGTCCCTTAGGTACAATGGTATAGCGACTAAGGCTGCGCATAAGGGCGTCCTACCAATGGTTATAGAGGACCTTGATCAGGTCACGAAACTCGATCGTCGCTACTTTGGCTTCGACCGGACACAGAAGTTGAAAAGGATTCTTCATGATTTCCCAGAACTCTGTTTCAGCGCGTCTAAGGGTGGGGAGATTAGAGGTTACATCATGGCGAAGCCTGGAGCCTCAAACCTCAAGATTGGGCCATGGATATGCGATTCAAAATACATCGAACTGGCTGAACCTCTTTTTAACGCGCTAACATCGAAAGCAGAGGGAAGTAAAATATGGGTCGGATTACCTGAATTCAACAAAAAGTCCATAAATATAGTCGAGGGAAAGGGCTTTACTCAGATGCCAGCGAGTCTGAGAATGTGCCTCGGCGTCTGCAAGAAGGTTGAGGATGTATCGGGTATCTTCGGGGTTGGCGCCCCCGACAAGGGTTAACCCGGTCGCTTGAATAGGATCTTCTCCCCGACATGAAGCGGAGGTTCATCAACGCTCGGCGCCCTTAGAAGAATATTCATGTGGTTAGGCATATGGTTCACGTCATAACCAACCAAACCTCCTATCAATCTACCACCAACAGTGACTTCATCACCAGTAACAATCAAACCTCCTCGCGTGACCTCGAAAAAAGCGACTGCCAAGACCCGATTAGCACCCCCACCTGGAGCAGCCTCCTTCTCGTCTGTTATCATTAGTTCGTGCACTTCATGTTCGAGTACAGCGCGACTCTTCGTGTCAAGGAGCTTCAAACCACGGTCCTTAAAACTGACGTGGAGAATTGCTACTATCTCACCTTCCACTGGGCGACGCTCCCCGTAGAGGTCAGTTGTGATACTCTTGGGATCATAGGGAGGCTTGGACAATATGGGCTACTCCTTGACCCAGATGCCTTGCCGTTGCTCGGGTTCCTTAGAGTCTACGTCCATATACCAATAGATACTATCTCGACTCGTCGATGCACTCATTGTGTTCCCATTCTTATCCATAACAAGACAGTTCATCCCACCCTTTTCATTGAGCTCGTTTATATCCTTCATACCCCTGAAGCAAGCCTCGCGGACGCTCAAGCCATTCTCTATATAGCTGACGATAGTTCGAGCGAGGCCAAGCCTTATGGCGAGCTCACCACGTCCAGTGCAGGTTGCAGCTCCAAAGCGATTGTCGCAGAAGTTACCTGCACCGATGATCGGGCTATCCCCGAGGCGGCCCGGGAACTTGAAGGCGGTACCACTTGTGGAGACACCAGAACATATATTGCTCTTCTTATCGATGGCTATTATGTTGACAGTGCCGTGCTGTTTGTCAGAGAGCTTGTCATACCAATCACGGAGACCGAAGTCGACGTCATACTTAACGTACCAAGGCTGCTCACCCTCCTTGGGCTCGCCAACGTATTTTTTAAGGAAGCTCTGGTAGGCCGCCTTTGCTTCTTTGGTGAGGAGATTTTGCTTCTTAAAGCCCATCGCGTCGGCGAAGAGTTCAGCTCCGCTGCCTACGAGCATGACATGGGGAGTTTCCTCCATCACCTTTCTAGCGATGCTAATAACATGAAGATAGCCCTTCACAGCTCCGACGGCACCAGTCTTGAGAGTTTTACCGTCCATTATACTGGCGTCGAGCTCCACCTCCCCTAAGAGGTTCGGGATACCTCCGTATCCTACACTGTCATCCTTCGGATTTATTTCGACGAGCTTCGTAGCGGCTTCCACAGCATCTATAGCCGAACCTCCGTTGCGGAGTATCTCGGTCCCCGCGTAGAGGAACTCGCCCGAGTTGCGAGTGCCTATTATGAAAGGCTTGACTTTAGTCATAAGCTACACGTGAGCCTAGGATGTATAAAAATCAGATAGAGTAACAATATAAACACGTTTTTCGTAATTTTTACATAAAAAACGGAGCAAATGCCAGTTCTAGTTTTCGACAAAATATCTGCATGCATTTCGATGCTCGTCGAGGACACAAGTCGATTAGTTACACCCATCTCTCTCTTTAAAGTTCGACCTAGAAGCCTTAAAAAATGTGCCAAGTGGATATGTGGTGAATCGAAATGAGCAGTGGCATGTGGGCGGAGAAATACAGACCCAAGACTCTCAATGAAATGGTTAACCAGGTAGAGATAGTCTCCCGGATGAAGAATTTCGTTAAGGACAGAAATCTCCCCCACCTGTTACTTGTAGGACCAGCTGGTGTAGGAAAAACCACCAGCATTCTCTGCTTAGCAAGAGACCTCTATGGCCTCGGCTACCAGAACTACATCTTAGAACTGAACGCAAGCGACGAACGCGGCATCGACGTAGTTAGAGAGAAGGTGAAGAATTTTGCCCGAACAGCTGCAATCGCAAGTGAAGTACCCTTTAAGATCCTTATCCTCGACGAGGCTGATAGCCTTACATCAGCAGCACAACACGCTCTACGCCGAACTATGGAGATCTACACACGTACCTGTCGCTTCTGCCTCATAGGCAACTACTCAGAGAATATCATCGACCCAATCCAGAGCAGGTGCAGCGTCTTCAGATATAGTCCCCTCCCAGAAGAGGAGGTGAAGAAGCACCTCACCTTGATGGCAGCGAAAGAGAAGGTGAATCTTCTCCCAGAGGGGCTAGACGCCGTCTACGACGCAAGCACCGGAGACCTTCGTAAGGCGATCAATCTCCTCCAAGCAGCAGCTGCGACACAGGGGGGTGAAGTCGATGACATTGCTATCTATAGTGTCCTAGGTAAAGTCAGTCCACAAAGGGTACGAGAGATGATCAACCTCGGCATAAAAGGAGATTTTCTAGATGCACGTGAAATCCTCAGGAGCCTCCTGATAGATGAGGGGCTCGCTGCAGAGGATATCATAAGAATGGTCTACTCCGAGCTTATGAGGATGCAGATGCCGGAGAGGTGGAAGGTCAAAATCAGCGACGCCGTCGGCGAGGTTGATTTCCGCCTCACCCAAGGCGCCCGCGCTGAGATACAACTCAGCACCCTCCTTGCGAAACTCGCACTGGCTAGTGAAGATGTGAATGAACGCCGATAGACTACCCTGGGCGGTCAGGTTCAGGCCACGCACCGTCGCGAATATATCAGATAACAGGGAGGCGGTTAATGAACTTCGATTCTGGCTTCGTCAGTGGGAGAAGGGAGTTCCCAAGGAGCGCGCAGTGTTCCTACACGGCCCCCCTGGCGTTGGGAAGACTTGCAGCGTCCATGTTATCGCTGAGGAGCTTGGCTTCGACCTTCTTGAAATTAATGCTAGTGATTATCGAACGCGTACTCGAATGGAGGAGCTAATTGGACGGGCAACAACACAGAACGTAACCATCTTTGGTAAACGACGCCTAGTTCTCTTCGATGAGATGGAAGGCATTAGTGGACACGAGGACCAAGGGGGCATATCAGCTATCTCAGATATAATCAAAACGACCCGAATTCCCATCATCCTCATCGCCACCGCCGTCGCCGAGGACAATGAAGAAAAATTCCGTCCCCTACGAGACAAGGCTCAGACTATTGAGTACAAGTCTATACCAACAATGGACGTCTATGAGAAACTAAAGAGCATCGCACGGGAACTGCAAATCGACGCGCCACAAGAGATACTCGAGGCACTTGCAGTACACAGCCAAGGTGATTTAAGGTCCGCGGTCAACGACATGGAGTCCATCGCCAGTGGCAAGGGTTCGATTACCATTGAGGACATCCAAGGACTCGGCAACCGCGATAGACAGGAATACACCCCAGCAATCATCCACACCATCTTCTCCGCCAAAACGCTACACGAGGCAAGAAAAGCGATAAGCCAAGCTTATATCAACCACGAGGAGCTATTCGACTGGATCTACGAGAACCTCCCCCTCCTTCTCGACGACAAACACGACCTCCTCGAAGGATTGGAGGCGTTGGCGAGAGCCGATATCTACGCGAAGCGGGCGAGGAACAGCAGCTACAGGCTTCAAAAATACATGTTCAACATGATGACAGGAGGCGTCACTTTCAGTAGGACTCGATCGGAGGGACTGGGTCTTCGCAAGCAAGTGATGACTGCGGTTGCAAGATTAGGATACCCGCAGAACGCTTTTGGCTTTCAGGAGACTGCTAGCGGGCTAATGGTAAAGCCAGTAAAGTATATGGGGGACGACTGGAGGCGAGTAAACGAATTATTCCGTGGCATGGGTGCAATCTGGGTTCGTGGTGGCAACGGCTGGGCTATCCCATATCTCCGACCCCCACAGCTCAAATGGAGATACATCCGTACTTACCATAGTCGCCGCAAGCTCCAGAGCGTAGCTGCTAAAGTCGCGTTAAAATGCCACGTCTCCAGTAAGGAAGCCGTCAGCGAAGTCATACCCCTCCTCCGACTCTTCTACAAGAACAAGTCTATGGCTGAAGCATCTACCGCATGGCTAGAACTCGAAGAAGACGAAGTCGACTGGCTGAAAGG
>CAZIAF010000122.1:0-6391 GCA_964537625.1 uncultured Candidatus Bathyarchaeia archaeon | reverse complement strand
GGCTTGCACCCACCCCGAACCCAATTATGACATTCGGGTCGCCGTAAAGCCACATGAGGGCACTTCCTCCAGTGAGACTCAGCCCTGTAACCAGTAATCCCATGACCCCTCCACCCCTGAAGGCAACAACGAAGGCCTTTGCCCCCGATGTCCTAGCCGCGTTTGTGGTCCTAACGTTCGCTTTAACCGCGACTCTCATACCAATGTAGGCACCGAGTAAGCTCAGCGTCGTCCCTACTATGAAGGAAACCACAACTCGGGGATCACCGTAGAAGAAGCCTATGGGTATCGCGACAATAGATGCGACTATAGCTATCGTCATGTATTGACGCTTCAGAAATGCTTTAGCGCCCTCCTCGATTGCCTCGGCTATCGCCGCCATCTCTGGAGTTCCAATCGGTTCCTTGAGTATCCACCATGTGAGATAGCTTACAACGAGAAGGGCGATAATGCCGACAGCGAACGTTACTATAAATAGGTCCATAAAGACGCATCCAGCTTATCGTTTGGAACTTGCTTTAATTAGCCCCAAAGCTTGACGTATAAACCTATTGTCGGCTTTTGTGAGGTCTAGAAGATGTGGATTTTAATCCATCTTCTCTTTTGATGGGCGCTTATGAGGGTTGATTATTTGTATTAGTGGTCTTTGATGTTGTTGGATTGTGGCGCCGCCGTACGGATTTGAACCGTAGACCAACTGGTTAACAGCCAGACGCTCCACCTGACTAAGCTACGGCGGCCCGCCAACAGGAAACTACTAGATCAAAATATTAAGGTTTGGATGAGAGGTTATATGCTCAAAGCCCCTGGCAGACTCTGCTGGATCTCGATGACGTATCCTTCAGGGTCTTTGAACATGAAGACCTTGATCCTTAGCCTCTTCGACTCCTGTGGTTTATCCTCGATTTCGACGCCTTTCTCTACGAGCTTTTCGTACCAAGAGTCGGCGTCGTCGACGTTGAGACATATGATTACAGGCTTCTTCTCGCTTGAGCGGTGGTAGCCCTTTGCCTCATCGACGAGACCAACATATCCGTCCCGTGATACTCTATAGATCTTCGACCAATCTTGGTCGACAGCCAACTCGAATCCCATGACTTCCTCGTAGAACCTCATGGCGCCCGGAAGGTCCTTGTAGTAGAGCCAAGTAATGAGTCCCTTTACACCGTAGTCAGCCATGTGCTTAACCTTGTTTTCATAACACGCTTTATAATTAAAAAGGGTAGCTGGGTCGTAGGTACCGGTTTTTTATCTCCTTCAGATGCTTATCTGCTTCATGGCAGTCGAATCGAGCAAGGAGTTCAACAGAATCTCTCAGGAGTACGATCAAGGCAGAGTTAGCGAGGACATATTCTTCTGGGCCGGAGAGGCATCGAGGCTCGCCGGTTTGAGCTCCAATTCCCTAATAGTTGACGTGGGATGCGGAACCGGTAATTACGGTATAGGCATTAAAGTGAAAACCCACGCCACCGTCGTTGGCTTCGATCCAGTCCCGGGGATGCTCGCCCAAGCAAGAGAGAAGGCACCCGATTTCCCAGTGGTCCGCGCAGTCACTGAAAAGATCCCTTTCAGAGGCTACGTCTTTGATCTAAGCTACGCCGCACAGGTCTGGCACCACATTCAGGAGCGTCAAGAGGCTGCCCATGAATTGAGCCGCATCCTCAAACTCGGGGGTTGTCATATCGCCCATACAATTAGCCACCTTCAGCTCAATGAGAAGATCGTCTTCAAGTTCTTTCCAGAGATCAAGGCGAATCAGCTCCGAGTCTACCCAAGTGACGATGAGTTTAACACCATCTTTCGGAAGGCTGGCTTCAAAACAGTTGAGGTTTACCCCTACAACGTTGAGCGGTACCAGTCAGCGGATGAGTTCATAGAGATAGCTGAGAAGAAGCTGTGGAGCATGTTCCGCCCAATCACTGAGGATGGGTTAAAAAAAGGGGTCGTCGAGTTGAAAAAGTGGAAAAAGGAACATAACGACACCCCAGTTAGGAATGATGAGCTGATTTCCCTCTTCATGGCACGAAAGTGAGTCGCTAAGGGTTAAAAAGAGCGGTTCCCTAACAAGAACCGTTGTGATTTAGTTATGGTTTCTGAAAAACTCCTAAAAGAGTTAAACAAGCAGATCAACGAGGAGCTCTATAGTCAGTATATCTATATGGCTATGGCCGCAGACCTTTTTGATAAAAACTTTAAGGGAATGGCTCACTGGATGTGGATCCAGGCACACGAAGAGCAATCGCACGCTACCATTTTCTACAACTTCATCGTCGAGAAGCGAAGGAAGGTAGAGTTGGATGCAATCGAAAAACCTCCAGTGACCTGGGAGTCCCCATTAGCCATTTTCCAAGCTGCGTACGAGCATGAGGTCCATATAACGGGAAGAATCAACTATTTAATGGAGCTTGCCCGGATGGAGAACGATAACGCTACGGTGAAGATGCTCGATTGGTTCGCCCAGGAGCAGGTAGAGGAGGAGGCGAACACCGATGAGGCTGCCCAGAATCTAAAGCTTGTCGGAAGCGATGGTCGAGGGCTGCTGATGTTGGATCGGGAGATGGCGGTTCGTATCTTCGCGGCGCCCATCAATCCCTACTATACTCCATTCTTCGCCGTCACAGGCGCGGGTGTCGCTGTTCCCTGATCTTCAACACCTTTTAGTTCATCAACCTCATTTCTAGGCTGTGAATCTGTTGGCAAAACTGACTATAATAACGAACGAAGCCCCGAGACTCCGGAGCTGCGAAGAAGGTACAGAACACCACTGAGGGCTACTATAATACGGAGAAGATGCTCGCCGATCTTGTTGGGAAGGGGGTCGAGGTGAAGACCTGCGGTACCTGCCTCAAAGCTAGGGGAATAAGGGACGAAGATTTAGTGGATGATATCCAGCGTGGAACAATGATGATCCTCGCCAACTGGTTCAAAGAGTGCGACAAAGTCATTCCTTTTATAGCTTAAACTTCCCAGCGTAGAAGCTGTTTTTGTAGCAGGACTTTATGCACTTACCACAGACTTCATCCTCCAGATTCAGATGTACTAGGTATCTGCGGCACTGCTCCCTGTAATTATCGAGCTGGTTCTTGTGGTCTAGGAATTTACATACGTTTAGGCAGGCTCGGCACTCCCCGCAGCCATCGGCGATTGGTGATGTACGCGTGATTGGTATTGTTGTTAGTATCGAGGCTAGCCTTATTGCGCAGCTGTACCTAGGGTTAACTATCAACTCGTTCTTCCCCCTCCAGCCAATCCCCGACAATTCGGCGGTGACCCTATGAGAAATGCGTTGAGCATAATACTCTTCCACGTGATTGGTTTTGGAGGCGAGCCCCTCAACAGTCGCGGGTATCGCTATGCCCTTAATATCCTCGGCGATGACAGCCGCGGCCTCGTTTAATGAGCGGTTCAGACGTGTATATGCCCTCGCGTATATGTTCCATCTATCCTTATCCCAAGCCTTCTCAGAACCCCACCCAATAGCCTCTATGGCATACTCCGGGTATGCGTAGGCGATGCTTATTACGGAGCCGTCTTTCATCAGACAGTCGAACACCTCCCCGGATATTTCGATTAGCTTTTTCTTCTGGACAGGCATGAGCGTTTCGTAGACTGCTGCGAAGGAGGCGACACCCATGACGTTCTTCAATCCTCTCCGCTTTCCCTCTGAGGTGAGTAACGATTCCACACGCATTAAATTCTCTTCAGCGCTCATAGGCCTCATCCACTTAACGCTATTTCTCTGAATAGAGCTTTCGAAGCAGCTTATGATATAACCGGTTAGGTTGCCAATCCTCACGTGCACAATTCTAATTTATCCCATGACTGCTCCGCCGCAGACATTAATATCTTGACCTGTAATTCTGCTCGCCTCATCCGAGGCCAAAAAAAGCGCCATAAACGCCACGTCTTCATGCGTTATGAGCGCCTCCACGAAGCCCTCATGGCTCAAGTATCGTCCTCCAAGAACTCCCCTCTGCCTCTGTTCATCAAATTGTCTCCTAGCTTCATCAGCTTCGAATGGCTTACCTAGATATTTAATCAAACCACCTGCCACCTCAATGTTCCTTTCTCCTCCAGGATTTCCTGGGCAAATCGCGTTTACCGTTATGTTATATTTTCCAACTTCTGTAGCCAATGTACGGGTGAACCCTATTATGCCCATCTTTGAGGTTGCATACGGTGTCCTGTGAGGCATAGGACTCTTTCCAGTGATCGAGCTTAGGTTTATGACCCTTCCACGCTTCATTCGGATCATTTCTGGCAGGACCGCTTTTGTACACAGAAAGGTTCCACCGAGGTTTACAGACATCGTCTTGCTCCATTCTTCGAATGTGATCTCCCAGCAGTCCTTAGTAGGTCCGGCTACTCCTACGTTATTTACGAGAATATCCACAGTTCCAAATCTCTTGACAGTCTCCCTTACCATAGAGTTTACTTGGTCCTCCTTCGTAACATCAGTCTGAGAACACAGCACCTTTCCCCCCATAGCTTCTATCTTTGAGCCAACCTTTTCCTCCAACTCTCTAAGGGGTATTATATCGCAGATAGAGACTGCTGCTCCCTCCTCAGCGAATAACTTAGCTGTAGCTTCGCCGAAGCCTCTTCCACATCCCGTGATCAATGCTACTCGATCCATTAATCGTCCCATGTAATTCGCCTCGAATTTTCAGGAAGATGGATCCACCTTGCTTCGATTGACGATGAACATGTCCAGTTAACCGGTTTCAATTAGTCTGGATCTGAAGATAAGATTATTGAGTTTCTCTTAACTAGCACGCGTACGCGCAACGCATTCTCCGAGTATTCCAACAACATAGGACATAGTTTAGAGTAATACTACGTAAACCCATCATGTTCACAGATTACAGTCAGGATAGAAGTAACGATAAAGCTATGGAGCGATAGTATAGTCAAATCGATAATAGTCGTCATATATCTAAACCATGATAGCTGAGAGCTTGCTCATACACGAGTCTGAAATGGGTGAAATGGCTATAAATGATGTCGAAATGAAGGTGAAATGGCTTAACTTTGCCCTGAAATGGCTGGGAATGGAAAGATTAATGGATCAGTGGCTGATGTATTATTGATGAAGTGTGAGTGATGATAAGGAAAGGAAAAAAATAATTCAGTATATTAAAAAATTTTATAATGAATTTGGGAAAACGCCGAATATGCAAGAAATTTTATCAGGGTGTGCGGTAAATTCCCGGGTATTTTATGAATTGTTGGGAAGTCAAAAAGAGGCTTTCAATCTTGCAGGTGTTCCCTATAGTGATGAGGCTAGGAGTAAAGTTGAGAAGGCAAATGTTGCTAGAAAATTTGGAAAAAGTAAGATTATTAGTAGACGTCCTTCAGTATTCATTAAATCTGCTTTAAGAAATCTAAGTATTATTAATGATGAGGAGAAATATGTAGATAAACATAGTTTAAAACTCGAGCGTATAGTGGAGAAACTGAACAACATTTACACAAAATATTGTCAGATGTATTCTAACGACCATGATTATGTAAAAAAAGCTTATAATGATATGATATCTTTTAGTATGGAATGGTATAGAATTCTGCAGTTTAGAGATCAACAATACGAATCGGTTAGGGCAATGAGATATTCGAGTCTAGATAAAGCTTATATAACTTCAATTCTTGGATATGATTTTAATGATCTAGAAGGATCATATAAGAAAATATGTGAAACAGCATTCACTGACTTAACATTTAAACATAAATCGTACCTTTTTGATAAGAAAGCTAAAGAGTATTTTAAGATGATGTTGGATGAGGTTTTTGGTGTACCCCCTGATTTAACAGTTGATCCATAAACTAAGCCAACCACTTTCGAATCATGTTTGGAGTGGTGTTTTTAAGGGTGGTGCGGGGGGTGGGACTTGAACCCTCCAGAATTGGAGATGTCACCCCGCTGAGGTCCCCATTTTCTTTGTTTTTAGTCAGGTGGGAGTGAGGATAAATCTGTGCTCGCACTTTCCCCCAAGTGTCTGCGTATAAGTTTGCCACCTAGAAGTAAGCTGGCGATGACTCCAATTATTACAGTGATCTAATGCTTGTATAATATTTGATTAACGACATTTACGTGCGCGATAATGTAACATATGTAGGGTATAAATCCATAAGAACAACTGCCTTATCTGCAACTATTGATGGGAATGAGGCTTTTGCATGGTTAAGACAGTCTACTTTCCCGATAGGAATGGCTGGAGAAAGTGGCTCTCCGAGAACTTCGAGAAGATGGATGAGATCTGGCTCGTAATCCCCAAAAAATCATCTGGGGAGAAGCGGATCCTCTACAATGATACGGTTGAGGAAGCACTCTGTTTCGGGTGGATCGACTCAGTCCAAAGACCGTATGATGAGCACCATACGATCCAGAGGT
>CAZIAF010000121.1:0-6489 GCA_964537625.1 uncultured Candidatus Bathyarchaeia archaeon | reverse complement strand
AGAGCGTTACAATAGTTGGTGCTGCGACTCTAAACGATCTTTTACTCGAGGCCGACGCAGTTCTAAGTTTTTAGCGTGTGTACCTTGGGTTTCATTCAGAATACTGCTCGCGCGCAAACCTCCGAAAATAATCCAAACCCGGATTTTTTTTAGGATCGAGTGATTTTTTTGGTGCGGCCGCCGGGATTTGGACCCGGGTAACCAGCTCTCCCCGAACAAGGGTCATGGGGGGCTGGTGTCTTACCAGGCTGGACCACGGCCGCTCACAATTATCTGAAGGGGTTACCCAACCGCTCTAATAAGTATGTCGTGCCCTTATTCACACTGCCAGTTTTAAACGCAACGCAATATTAACATAAAGAAGCATTATTCTTAAACAATTAAAGCAAAACTAATAACAGTTAAATACGTTGTTTATCCTATTTGGTAAACGCTTAGGGCCGTGGGCCTGTAGCTCAGCAAGGAAGAGCGTCGGCCTTTTAAGACATCGGTCGAAGAAAGCCGTTGGTCAGGGGTTCGAATCCCCTCAGGCCCGCTCCACCGAGTTGGGGGTATGTAAAAATGGCTGAGACGAGGGTTAGAGAACTTAAGTACCGTATGATGATCACTGACCTGCTAAAGGTCGCAAGCGAAAGCCACACATATCAAGAGCTCAGCGACTTCCTCGGACTCAGCCCACCAATCCTTAGCAGATATATGAGAGGCCACGTTCTACCGAGTTATGCAAGGGCCCAGGGTCTTTACGAAAAACTAATGGAGATCACCGACATTAAAGCGGAGCTCAAAAAGAGGATTAACTTCGACGAAGAGGGCTACTTCGATAATACTCCACTCGTTGCTGAGATCACTTGGCTGAAGATCATGGCCAATTATGCAATGGAAAAATTTGCGGGTCGACGCGTAACCAAAGTACTCACCGCTGCAGTTGACGGTATTCCCTGTTCAACTCTCGTAGCTAATCTTCTAGATGTAGATCTACTAATCGCAAAGGAGACAAAAGAAGTTGGTATAAACGACTTTCTAGAAGAATCCTTCATACCAAAAGGTTCCGCAATGAGAAAGACAATGTATGTGCCAAAAGCTTCCTTAAAAAAGAAAGACAGCATTCTCATCATTGACGACGTCGTACGATCTGGCGAGACTGTGAAAGCTCTAGTAGATCTTGTACGCAACCAGAGGGCTGATATTGCTGGCATATACATTCTTGTCGCTGTTGGTGATGAGTGGAAAAAGGATCTCGGTGAGATCATCAGCAAGGAGTCCTTTGAGGTGCTCATTGAGCTCTGACCTTCAACAACGTTTTTATGAATCCAAACCGGCTAAATTAAGGCGATGCGATGTTTAACCTAATCACTCTGAAGGATACTATCAGGATCAACCCAAATAAATTTGATAAACCCCTTGATAAAGCCGCATATGAGGAACTTCGTGGAAAATACGAAGGACTCGTAGATGAGACACTTGGTTATGTAATAAGCGTCAACAAAGTCGAAGTTAACCCTGTGGGTCGCATCGTCCCCGGTGACGGAGGAACACACCATCAAGTTACATTTAGTATCCTCACCTTTTTCCCACAACTACAAGAGATTGTTGAAGGTGAGGTTGTCGAAGTCGCTGACTTTGGAACATTTCTCAGAATAGGTCCAGTAGATGCTTTACTTCACGTTAGTCAACTCATGGACGACTTCATCAGCTATGACGAGAGACAAGGAGTATTGTTAGGTAAAGAGAGTGGGCGCACTATCCAAAGAGGAGATCTCTTCAGAGTTAGGATGGTTGCAGTAAGCTTCCCTAAAGGCAGAAGTTCTGGGAAAATTGGAGTTACTGCAAGGCAACCAATGCTTGGTAAACTCGAATGGATTAAACAAGAAGTTATAACCATAGAAAGTGGCAAAGAGGCTAAGAAATAATGGCTCCTAAAGCGTGTAGAATATGCAAAATAGTTACTAAAGAAAACATTTGTCCTATATGTAAAAACTCTGAATTGAGCGAAGATTTTCTCGGCTTCGTAATAATTCTCGATGCTGCCAAATCTCAACTCGCAGAGAAAATGAAGTTTAAAGAGGCGGGGCAGTACGCCCTCAAGATCCGTTAAACAACGGTCCTTGAAGAAAATGAAAATTCGATCCCTTTTTTTACCTGAATCGATGAGAATTGAGTTGAAATCTCCACTAGGGGAGCTTTACAAAGGTGAACCCCATAATACCGTAGAGCGGCTAAAAAAGAAACTATACGATTTACCCCCAATAATCTTTGCCACAGTAGGTGATTTCGTTACTAAGAGTATCCTCTCTGCGGGTTTATGTCCAGATATAATAGTAGTTGATAACAAGACGCTTAGGATTCCCATTCCCCCTGTCGAACACGGATATCCCGAAGTAAAAGTGTATAACCAACCGGCGACAATAGAGGCTGAAGCCTGGTCAATTTTAAGAGAAGCGGTAACGCTTAAAAGGAAGCTGGCGGTAGTCGTGGAAGGTGAAGAGGACCTCTTGGTCCTCCCGCTGTTGGCTGAGATGCCTTTCGGGTCGGTGATAGCCTACGGCCAGCCCCTAGAAGGGCTTGTTGTAGTGACCGTTTCCGAAGAGAGGCGGGACTGGGCAAGAGACTTTCTAAACCGTATGGAGAAAAAGAGACCATGAAGCTGGAGTTAACATCCACCCGAATCAATAAGATGATTGGAAGGAAAGAGCTTGCCTTTAAGATAGTGGAGGCGGCGACTCCGAGTAGAGCCGACGTCAGACGAGAGATAGCTGTACTAATGAGAACTGATCTCGAAAACGTCTATGTTCAAAACTTGGAAACCAAGACCGGAAGCAGGCTTGTAATAGGCGTCGCCCACGTCTATAATGATGCAAAAGCAGCGCTAGCCATTGAGCCTAAACATATAATCGCGCGTAACAAGGGAAAAGAAGCATCCATTCCGGAAAAAACCCCCGAAGCCCCCAATTCCCCTGAGGAGGAGAAGAAGTAATGTCACAAAAACCAGGTGATAAAAAACCAACAGAGAAGAAGTCTTCGAAGGGAGCCGACTCGATCTATAAAAAATATGAGATTAAGGATGGCAAACTCGAGCGAAAGAGACCATTTTGTAATAGGTGTGGTCGAGGTTATTTCATGGCAGACCATGGTAATCGCTATACATGTGGTAACTGCGGTTTCACCATGTTCAAATCGAAGACAAATTAACTCGAAGGGGTTATATCCCATTCTTTTAGCACATTTATCGACTCATCTTGTTTGAGATAGAGAAGATCGAAGTAGGTGGGAAAACCTTTCATGGCATGAAGTCGACGCTTCCCGATGGAGCGCCTCCACTCATACTAATTAAGGGCATCAAGGGCTACATAATGTGTGGTTACCTAAATATTGATGCTGCTGAAAAGTTTGGTTCCGCTGCAGCAATAGTAAGTGGGGTGAAGACATTCGAAGACGTTCTCAATGCCCCTATTATAGCAGCCACAACAAAAGCAATAAAACTAGGTTTAGAACCCGGAAAGTTGATTAAAAACGTTTTAGCTAATATTGGTTAAGTAACTTCTTCGACTAACTTTTTAACCTTTTTTTTCGCGTCGTACAATACGTTTTCTCCGTGACTCAAGAGGAGTTTATCGAAATCGTAGTCAAGTAGTCGTTTGATTTCTCTCGTAGCCATTGCTACATCCTTACTGTATTTTTCGGGTGGAGGGCAGAGATTACCTCTACTATTCTCGAAGATTGTATCCCCGACTATCATCATTTTTTCACTTCTAATATAGAATGATAGGTTACCCTCCGAGTGACCAGGGATGTGAATAACCTCTATACCCCCGCAAGCGTCGATCAAGTCCTTATTTTCTAATCCCATGTCAGCCACTACACCAGTCTGTTCTTTAAGAGTCTCAACATCACCTTCACCGAGCATAATTTCGGCATTGCCGGTTAGCCTCATAATCTCAGGTAAGTTTTCTATATGATCCCCATGAGCATGGGTTATGAGAATTAATTTAATGTCGCTCCACGTTTTTCTAATTTCTTCTAGTTCTCTACCTATGTTTTCTAAGCAAACAGGTGTAAAGCCCGTATCTATAAGTATGAGCCCACCTTCGCATTCAAGGATGTAGACTTCGGTCCTAAGATCATCCGCTCTTGCTACCTCGATAGCTCTAATCTTCTCGGTTACAATAACCACAATTATCCCTCTGATTTACGAACTGGGTTTAAGTTAAATCCTCTGATATCTCGAAAATCTTCCTTGTAGAAGATGCGCCAGATACAAGGGTTGCTTGTCTATGAAAATGTTTCTTCAAGATCTTGAGAACCGCGTGGTTAGCTTTTCCCTTAATACGTGAAGCCTTTACTCTTACAAGATAGCGTCCGTTATCAAGTATTTCGACGCTTTCCTCCCTAGACTCAACTTTGACGTCTACAATGATCCGCATTTGTGTGAAAAATAACCTATCTGGGGTTTAAACAATTCTGATGGGAGCTATTAATCTTCGCTGAGGGCTTCCTCGAACGCTTCCTTAGTTTGCACAGGAAAATCTTTCATGAAACTATCTATTGCAGTTTTAGCAATATGTTTCTTGAAGCCGATCTCGTCGAGGCCGGTGAAGTATTTTCTCCTAGTCCCGCCTTTGCAGGTCTCCTCCTCATACTTGAGGACTCCTTCATCACACATATCATTTAGAAAGTTGATTATCGAGGCCCTCGAAATGGTTTTATTCCCAAGGGTTTTGTTGACCGCTTGATAGACTTCTCTAGAGGTCATACCCTTATTATCGTTGTTCCAGATGATCTTTAAAGCCTTAATCTGGTAGTCTCTGAGAACTTTTTCTAGGCCTTTTTTGGATGGATCGATGACGATTGTCATAATACAGCACCTGAATGCCGTTTAATAAAAAGTGCCTGATATAAAAATGTTAAGTCATAAAATATAAACCGAATACTATTAGATTACGAGAACATACATCCGAAAAATGGTTCACTCACGGATACAGCTAGAGATAAAGAAATGAATAATTATTTTTATTCCATAACTCATTTACTTAGAACATGTTTTTCAAGAATGTAACAGATAAATGTACCAGTGAAAACTATTTTTTCACCAACTCTTACATTGACATTTACCTCGTTTTTTCTTCCCTCGTTTTTTATGACAACAGCTTCCGCTATCATGGTCTCCCCCTGTTTTACAGGTGCTGTGAATTTAACTTGAGCCGACGCTAAAACGACGTTGGCGTGATTGACTGCAAGCATTGCAGCATAATCCGCGAGACCAAAAGTGAAACCTCCATGAACTAGCCCCGAAGCATCAACAGTCATTTCCTTCGTAGCTAAGAGCTCGGCTGTTGCTTTTTCACCTTCAAAGATCACTATAGGTTTCCCTATGAGTTTAACCGAGGCTTTCTTATGCGTCTTTACACTATCCACTAACTACACTGCTCCTATTTATCACATAATCTTAAAAATACCCGTATGTGTGCTTTAAAGGATTGGAATGAAGCTGATTACATATATTTACGATAAGGCTTACAACCTAGGAGTCATCTTAGGCAATGATGTCCTCGATCTGAACGCTGCCTTGAAGGCTCACCTCGGTGATTCTTTCAATGGTAAGAAAATCCCGCATCTCGACATGTTAGGCTTCTTGGACCTTGGCGCTGAAGGCGTTGCTGAGGCGAAGAATGTCATCGAGGAAAAGAAATCAAATTACCTCCTTCCACTCAAGAATGTAAAACTTGTTGCACCCATACCTCACCCAAGGAAAAATATCGTTTGTTTAGGTCTTAACTACGCCGAGCATGTTAGGGAGGCAAGCAAACCTGGTCAGACACAGAGAGACTTGCCACCCTTTCCCATCTATTTCACTAAGCCTGCTACCACCGTTACAGGGCCATATGATGATATCATTTATCCAAAAGTGACCGAGAAACTCGATTATGAGGCAGAGCTCGCCTTCGTAATTGGGAAGAAAGGTAAGTACATTCCGGAGGAGAAGGTTTACGACCACATTATAGGTTACATGTGCTTCAACGACATCTCTGCTCGTGATCTTCAGAAAAACCACCAGCAGTGGTATCGGGGGAAGAGCTTGGACACCTTTGCGCCGATGGGTCCCTATATTGTAACCAAGGACGAGATTAGTGACCCCCAAAATTTGGAGTTATGGTGTAAAGTCAATGGCATCGAAAGACAACACACGAATACAAGCGATATGATCTTCAACATAAAGAAGATAGTAAGCACGTTATCAGCTGGTATTACGCTCGAAGTTGGTGACATATTCGCAACTGGGACGCCTTCCGGCGTTGGCTCAGCGCATCCACTTGGATTTCTTAAAGTCGGTGACGTCGTCGAAGTAGGTGTGGAAAAGCTCGGATCTATCAAGAACAAGGTTGTATCCGAGGAATAGTTCAAGTGAATTTTTTTAACCATTAATCCATTTTCAACATGTTACACAGCTTTTTTTTTAAAGAAAGAGTTAATAGACAACATTTATATTGAGAG
>CAZIAF010000120.1:0-6502 GCA_964537625.1 uncultured Candidatus Bathyarchaeia archaeon | reverse complement strand
CCAATTCATCGCTGATCAAGGCATAAGAAACCTTTTCGGGAAACAGATAGAAAAAATAAATGGAGTAGATAAAGTTGAATCAGTTACAATCGCTGGAGAGACTATCCCATGCGAAATGGTCATAATGGCTACTGGAATCGACCCTTCGAGTAAATTAGGAGTAGAATCAGGACTCTTGACCGAGAAGGGATTCATAGTCACTGATGATCATATGCGGACAAGTGACAAAGATATCTACGCCATTGGTGACGTCGCTCTAAGTTTCAGTATTATTGACGGCAGACCCATTAATGTTGCTTTAGCCACTACCGCTTATAGACAGGCATTAATTGCTGGTGTAAACGCTGCAGGTGGAGACATTAGATATGACGGAACCATGGGTACCTTTGTCACTTATTTTGGTGGCATCGAGGTGAGCTGTACGGGATATAATACTCTGACCGCTGAGGCTCATGGCTTAAAAGTTGTGTCAGGTAGAGCAAATATGAAGACGAAACCCCACTGGATGCCAGACTCACAAAACATCTCATTAAAGATCGTTGTAGAACAAAATACAGGCAGGATACTTGGGGGACAAGCTGTAGGTACGGAAGGAACTGATTGGCGAATAAACATCATATCGTTGGCTATTAAAAAGAGGATGACAATTCAGGAATTTGCGACTATCGAGCTTGCGTATTGCCCAGCCGTATCTGATCTTTATGACCCACTTATGGTTGCGACGGATGCAACAATTAGAAGACTAGAAGCAGGACTAAGAAATTAAGTCTAAATTGTTTTTTTAAATCATCTTTTTGGTGCTCCGCGCGCGAAATGTCATGGCTATTCAGGTTACCGCTTATCCTTATTCTAGAATATTGTAATCCTCGTAGTCGGTGATGTCTGCTCAGCTAGCCTTTGTATTACAATCGATTATTTCAACGCGTGCGATCACAAATGCTACCATTTAAAAGATACGCAGGACATCCTGTACCGTAGAGTTGAGTATTTGGGTAAGAAGAAAGTTTTGAGCGAGAAGAGTCTCCGCACGATGGTGTTACCATCTGTTAATGACACTCTCGGAATCGCTCAGAAGATGCTCGGTTACGACCGAGTGATGGTAAAGTGCCAAGATGGGTTTACGCGCGTCTGTAGGATACGGGGTAAGATGAAGCGTCGCACCTGGGTCCGTGAGGGCGATTGCGTCCTCGTCAGCCCCTGGGATATGCAGAGCGATGAGCGTGGCGACATTTTCTGGCGGTATACCCAGGGTCAGGTTGAGGAGCTCAAGCAGAAGGGCATACTGAGGATAGACTAGAGGCGCTTGCATCTGGACTCGGTTTTAATGGGTCTACTTCGTTTGTGTCTTCTCGACCCCAGTATTCGTAGCACGTGTTTTCGGGGTATTAAATCTTAGAGCGCATAGTCTAGGGTTCACATTCTACTTCTTTACTAGTTTGGCCGACTCAGGGGATACGTTAATGATTACTCTTTTTGGGTCATTCGTACCCGCTGGGAACCAGAACCGGTTTGTCTGTGAGGGATGCCAGTAGAGCCACCACCAACGCCATTTTTCGTCAACTTCACTCTGGGGTGCAAGCTCTGCTTTTCCTTCGATTACGTAGAACTCTCCGGGTTTCGAAGAAGGGAAGGTGATAGATACTCTTGGGTCTCGCTGAATATCCTGGACTTTTCGTGTGCCTCTCTCGGTGGCAAACCACATGACTGCGTAGGTGTCTGAGTTGAAGTTAGTCATCTGTCTGCTTCTTTCAACTCCCTCCTCAGAGTAGGTGGTGAAGAACACGACCTTAGCCTGTTTGAAGGCGTTCTGCATTCCTTCGATTTTGTTCATAGTTATTTCTTCCTTAACTGAACTAGATTAACCGTTGTATATTAGTTTGGAATTGAAATTAATTTATATCGAATGATGTGCTCAGCTATTTCATGGGATTGGAGGATACACTGTTCCGCAGGGTGCTTGTCGCTTATGATGGTTCAGACCAGTCGAATCACGCATTAGAACATGCGGCCAAGGAGGCCATGTTATGCAAGGGAGAGCTATTCATCTTGACGCGCGCGCATAGAGTCTCCTTTTCTAGCTCAAAGTACCGTGGCAACTTATGTCCTGGTCGGAGTTGCTGTGAATGATGTGTAACATTTCATATACGGCAATTTGAGAACGTAACGCTCACTCGGAGTCATATATAATCAATTCCTCAAATATTTTTTTTTGAGGCATATAATTCATTGTGTAGATTTTTAATCATAGCTGTTAGACTTAGGATCTACGAATTTTGAGACGGTCATTAAACTTTTTGATATGTTTTATGCAAGTAACCGACTATCTCTGCCATTTATGGGGATTTTCATAGTCGGATATTAAAAAAGGTAATGATATGGAGATATCACCAGACTACACTTAGTACCAATCTCTTCGGGCTCACGATTCAATTAACGAATACATTTGTGCAGAGTAAGGAATTCGAATCTTTGAAACTCTATGAAATATGTGGTGGACTGGGAGGGATTTGAACCCCCGACTTCCGCCATGCCAAGGCGGCGATCATACGACTGATCTACCAGCCCAGCCAACACAAAACACTGGCAACATCCGTTTAAACCTTACCGTTCTTCCAATTATTGTCATTTTATAATCCATACGATTCCTTTTTCATAGACCCAGCTTTCATGCATACGCTCGAATAATCACAGCTATAACTTTCAAGGACTATGGTTACGATTAACACTTTATGATATACCAGGAAAGTGGGCTCAGCACGTCATGAGTGTAAATCAAAGTAATCCTACTGGAATAGCGATCAGGATCGCCAACCAAACGATCCCAAACAGGACCGGTAGAAACTGGGTTACGTAAGATGGGCTCGAGAAAGGATTCTTCTTCACCAAACCCTCAACAATCACATAACACTGGAACCTATCTAGTTCCCTATCAAGTCTTACAACCTGATCCCGCCACTTCCCAAGGAAGGTGATAGCGCCTCTGAGCACCACGAACCAAATAACGGAGACTCCCAGCCCCAAGAGGGGGATAATAATATTCAACAGGTTCCACCCACCCTTAATCCCAGGAAACGCCAATAAGTAGGCTGAGAAGAGCCCCGCATGCGCGACTAGGTAGAAGTTCGCCCGGGTCCAAAATTCACGTGTATCCTGTTTAAAATGGTCAACTACCAACTGATAGATTACCAGATCAGACGGTGACACCTCACCAGCCCCGCGTTCCTCAGTCAAAGAGTCCATGCCACAAAATTGCAACGCGAGATTTTCAAGACATCGCTTGAAACACTCTGCAAAGATCTAATGTCAAATACCAAATCGTCATAGCATATAGCATCAAACTTAGGGGCACCTGCAATGGCTGAGGAGGGCGGAAAGTACACACGCAGCAGCCTCGTTATGGGCCTTAATTTTCTATTCTTCTTCCTAGGACTACTCGTCATCGACGTCATCGAAAACACCATGTGGTTTAACTACACCCTTGTAATTATCACCTTCTTCATCGCGCTCTTAGTAGTGGTCGGCCTCAGCTTTCTCAACCGCAGCCCAATCGGAGGAATAATAATCGGATTATCTCTCTCCGGGTCATACTGGATCGGCTTCATTACCGGCTTACTAATCAACTTCAGATTCAGCTCAAGCATCGAGCCCCTCAAGCTCTTCGGCCCCTACGCCTCTTACGTCACTGGAGCGTTCTCAACACTGGGCCTATTCTTCGGCTTACTTGGATTCATTTCCGAGCAACTATTCTTCGAGAACCCTAACTTAGAGGCATACATCTTCAGGGACTATTGGTCAAACGTCTTCTCCCTCGGCAAAAACAACAGAAGAGAGATCCGGAACCTCGACCAGAGAATGAGGCGAGCACACGTCACAGCCAAAGACTGGTGGAGGCAGCAATTCCACCGCGTTAAACAGGCTAAACCAGAGCTAATATTCGTTTACCAAACAACAGGGAAAACGGAAAAAGCTAAGCCAACCGCTAAAGAAGAAAAGATCGGCGAAGTATTCGACATCGCCTCTGGCCAGAGAATCTACGACAACCTCATTGACCCCAGCGACCTGCTAGGCCTCTATAAACCATTAATTATTAGCGTACCCTCAGTATCTAACAAAGTCGGCAGATGGAGAAGACTCGCCTTCGAGGAGTTTGTCTCAAGGTTCCTCGCCTGGTTCATAAACTCAAGGGCAATGTGGATCTCTTACCTAACCATATCCGCTATTTTCATTTACTCCCTATACTCCCACTTCGATAAACTGGTACAATCCTATGGCGGCTATCTACTCTCAACAGATCAGCAAGCCATCCTCCTAACTGGAACAATCATATCAATCCTCACATTATATTTTGCACTAA
Source organism: uncultured Candidatus Bathyarchaeia archaeon (assembly GCA_964537625.1). Classification (GTDB taxonomy): domain Archaea; phylum Thermoproteota; class Bathyarchaeia; order TCS64; family TCS64; genus UBA8941. Next base: position 2,148 of record CAZIAF010000120.1, on the reverse strand, counting down.
GATTCCACAACTTATCACACATAGTCTTCGAAAAAAGACCCGACGAGAGACTGATTATTTTCTCCATCTACCTCATCCTATTCCTATTCTACATACTCTGCTACCAAGTAATCGTATCAATCGACCTCGTAATCCTAAACACTGTAACCCTATTCGACATGGGACCCGCTCCATGGGTAATCTCGATGCAGTGGCTAACACTCTTCACTCTCATCCTCTTCCTCTCCTACATCTTCATCCACAGAGAAAGCGAAGTCACAAACGTCTACCTCTACGACGACATCCAAAAAACAGAGCTCAACAACTCAACCACGCCGTACAAGGATAATAAGGAAAAACCCTACTGGCTCAAAAACGACGGCACCGACCTATACTGGGTTCTGCGATTCATGTATTACTGGAGATACGAACTCGCCCTCATCCCTCACCCCGATTGGGAACGAGTAGAGGTCTGGGTAGACGCGAGAACTGGCGATGCAAAGTGGATCGTAAGCGACTATCACTATAGGGAACTATGGTACAAGGTTGAGGGAGATCTTAGAAACAAGGGACTACACGTCGGATTCCTCACCAACTTCCACACACCGATGCCATTCGTAACAAAAGACGAGATAGATACATTCACTGACATACTTAAGCAGAGCAAAATAACCCTCCTCCGCATACTCCTCGGCGGAAAAATCCGAATCAATGAAACAAAGAAGACAAACCGAAACCACCCCCCAGACTGGATAAAGCAATATGGTTTGAAGGGGCCTGCCGCCAACTTCTGTAGCGACCTAAACTGGTGCTACTGGCGATACCCATGGGGAATAGACAACTACAACAAATACCTTAACTACCCCTCAACCCTCACAGAGGAACAACCCCCGGCGGCAGAAACTGGTACCAGTGATTAAACAAGAGCAAACAAAAATTTAATCTTCACTCTTCTCGGGGTCAAACAAGAAGCCCTGCATATACTCGACGAACCTCTTCAATGGCACTCGAACATAACGTGTAAACTCAGCAGAAGGTTGAAATACCCCCTGCTTGGTGAACTCGAAGCCCAAACCAGTATAATCATCTACAACCGCAGCCTTAACCGTCTTAAGGCCACGGAGTTTAGCTGCTTTAAAACGGTGATGACCATCTAAAACCGCATAAAGTTCCTTATCCGGGTGTTTTATAACAACGATCGGTTTTAACTTGGAGACATCTAACTCAGCGAGCCTACTAACATATTCATAATCCACATTCTCGTCACAGACTATGTTTTCGACTGGTAAATCAACAGCGAAATTCTCCGGCATCGTATAGGCCCGAATAAAATCCGTCACAGTAGAGTCAGAACCACAATGCAATAAAAAAAGGCTTCATTTTCAATAAAACTCGAGTTGTTGCTCCTACAAAATCTAGTAAAATGTGAGACTCACAGGCTGTGAGCACGATCCTCCTTTCGGAACCTAATCGCATACCCCTTAAATTCGGCGAAGCTGAAGCAAACGCAGATGCTCCTCGAGGAAACCTTCACAGCACACGGCCACCGAAACATACGGGCAATCCACCAAATGACTGTAGAAGTCACAAGAGAACTCCACCTAACCCCCAGAGGCGACTGTATCGTCGCCGTCGCAGCTGAGAAGGGGCTCAGAGAACTGAATCCCGAGCTCAGGGAAGCAGCGAAGAGCAGCGAAACAACCATCACATTAACACTTAAGATCAATGATCAGGCAATCACTGTAACCGGAAGAGGTGATCCTGGCTTGACCTGGGAGCACCCAACCGACATGGTCGCCCGTAAAAGCAGCTTCATCTGCAGCCGAACACTGATGGTCCACGCCGACAAAGCGACAAGTGACATCCCACGTGGCTTCATCCAACTCCTCAAGAACCCCGAAACAACCATAAAAGTTACAATCGCCGTTGAGACCCATACTTAGGGGCCTTATGGAAATTTCTCGATGCTCCAATACCCATTCAGGACATCACTTAGCTGATTAATCACAGCCTTCGTCTTCGTAACCACCTCGGGATTAGAAACCGGTGGATCCCCCTCCTCGGTGAATCTAAGATCCAAGCCGAGTATACCAGACAACAGAGAGTAGAGCCCCTTCTCCTCGTAACCCGGATTGTATCCTCCACATACGAGGTCCACTAAACCGCAGC
>CAZIAF010000119.1:0-6513 GCA_964537625.1 uncultured Candidatus Bathyarchaeia archaeon | reverse complement strand
TCATCCCCCTTGTGTGGGTTTGAAGAATGGGTAGGGTTCATCGCTTATCTCTAATTTACTTGCTCTTAACGCGGTAGCTCCCTCGAGGTTCGCTGAGATGACTTTCCTGACTTCGTCGAGCTCTTCGAATGTTAGCAGTGAACCATATCGGTCCTTAATTATTTGTATGAGGCGTTCCGTTTCCATGTTCCGGATGTCTTCGGCACTCATTTAGGTTCGTTTTAAATGGGGGGTTTATGATATTTGAAATGGATTGGTATCTGAAAAATTGTTTTATGATAGTATCGATAAAGATGAAAATAAGCACTTTATTTTCCTGTAAAATTGGAGAATGTAGAAATAATGGTTAGATGGTTACTCGGTATCGGTCCATGAGCTCCTGGCGCTTCCCCTCATTCCACCCTGTAACATCTGTGTAGTACCCAGTGATTCGGCTCCACCATCTTACATTGTCGGAGCCGCATGTTGGGCAAGTCTTCAACATTCCGCCAGTTGTATTTGCGCACTTGCTGCAAATTGTTAGGTCTTTTGTGTAACTGAAGTAACCGATCTGACTGTTCCGGCAGATTCTCTGCGTCAGCTTGTAGAGAGCCTCTGGGTCCGAACAGGCTTCGCCGAGCCAAGCGTGGAAGATGTTGCCACCGCTCAGGATTGGGAAGAATTTGTGTTCGATATCGATCTTCCTACCGAGTGGAATCTTCGCACCTACATAGGTGTGGGTACCGTTGCTGTAGTAGACGGGTAGGTCACGTTTTCCTTTAGCGAACGCCATGCTCCCTTCCATATCCCCCTTCACTACCGAGCCAGCGAATTTCTTGTAAACTGGTGACACCATGTCGGAAACAGCGAAGGTCTGGGCAGTGCTTTCTGCTGGGGTCCGGGCTAACATAATCTTGAAGCCGTTCCGCATCTCAAGCCCTTTACGGTACTTTTCCATGTCGAGGAGCAGTCGGACTGCCACACGAACAGCATCCTCGCTTTCGTGAAGCTGCTTCCCGGTGAAATGCTGGACCATCTCATTGACGCCGACGACGCCTATTACGTTCACCAGCTCACTAAAATCGACGGCGGGTGGCCCCTTCTCACCAGTCCTTGGGTCTCTGGGAGTCTGCGTAGCGAACGGTATCATATTGTTTCCGAGCGCCTTTTTCATCCAGTACTGCTTGGTCTTGAAGACCTCAACAGCCGACCGCATGTTCTCCTGCGCAGACTCAAGCAGCTTGTCATAATCGCCATTCGCTCTGTAAGCCAAACGTGGCATGTTAAGGCTGACAACCTGCCAGCCACCCATACTAAAGTGCTGACCGCCCTCAAAGTTCAGCTTCTCATGGAATTTAGGATCGGTCTCCGGTGTATTTGCGAACTGGTAAGCGCAGCACTGATAGCAACTTATGCCGTTGCCATAACCGCGGTAAGTCGGCAGCATATTATCGAAGTATGGTGCCCCAAACTTGCCAACGCTCTCGTGCACCAGCATCCAGAGGTCATCGTATTCCGGCTTAAAAAACTCAGGCGAGACATAGTTTTCATTTTTAGGGAAGTTGAACGGCTTTCCCCAATGGTCACCCTCAATCGCTACCTCAGTTATAGCCCTGAAGAAGGTTTGAACCTCATCTTCGTAGTTGCCGTATGTATCTGGTCCAACTCTCCCCTTCATGACAACTGGAACGTCGCGCCAGATCTTGGGTACACCCATCGGCAACTGAATGTTACTAAACACAAGCTGCCCCCCACGCGTCACATACGTTTGCGTCAACTCATAGAACATCATCTGCGCTAGCTGCTTCACCCTCTCGTAAGGTAGCCCACGTAGGAAAGGTGCTAGGAACATCGTATAGTACATGAAGCCCTGACCACCGCTGAAGTTCGTTTGTCCAGCTGCAAGCACCTTAACGCTGTGGAGGATGGCAACCTCCGGTTGTTTCGCAGGACCAGCAACGCTACTCCTAAACCCGCTACCATCAGGTACTAGCCCATAATATAGGAAATATCTAAGGTCCCAGTCCTGACAGAAAGGTCGAGAACCGAAGTACTCCAGTGTATGGATGTGAATATCACCCTGGTGGTGAGCCGTCGCCAACGTTGGGTCCATCAACAGAAGATACTGTTCCTTACTAAGCCTATCCGCCTTCTTCTTATGAACAGTCTCTGGATTAGGTTGTAGATTCGCATTCTCCTTCGCCTCGAATCCCGACCCCGTATCGATCTCATACGCATCCACCACAGGCACACCAACACGAGACAAAATGTTCCTGTAGATCTGGAGCTCAGGAGCGTTCTCAGACTCACTCCACTCCAAGAGGACGTTGTTCGTTATCTCCCTCACCATCGAGCCTGAGACAAATTTTGGTTTGAAGAGTTTAATCCGCTTCTCAACTTCTCTGGCTAGTTTCTCTGCCTTCAGTGGGCTAAGAGGAGACATCCCAAACATCGTCTCCGCCAGCTGCGTTTCACGGACGAGCTGCTCAACTATCCTCGTCTTATCCCATTCCACTAGATAACCGTCGGTGGTGCGCACCATCGGCATACCACGGTATAGCCGCTCCGATTTGTAGAACTGGTCTATAAACGTCTGTTTATCAGATAGATCCCTATTCTTTTTTAACATTCAATAAATCCCTCACAATATTCTCGTTCAAATTCCCATCAGGGAACATCTCCTCAGCGGCGGCGCACCTATCCCCCACCTCAAGAATTGGTGGGTTCCCGAAAATATTTTTCATTACAAACTCTGTCTGAGCAATAGTATCAAACCATTTCGACTCGAAAGGGAGATCATTTGCCTTCATCCATGTCTTCAACACCTCACATTTGTTGCAGTCGGGAAGCGAATAGATATTCGTCACAGAGTTCACAGCGCTCATTACCATCGTCACCGAGAGAGACCTCTAAGATAGATGATGAAGTGACCAACCGCGGCCTATAAGAATGTAATTGTCTCATTCATAATACTCCGATTAACGAATAAGTAAACAATTCATTTTCGTTTTCAAGTAGTACATATTATCTCATAATAATAGAATGATATTAAAAATTACTTTTTTATCTGCGATAGTTTATATATTAATGAGATATAGGTTACTATCCGTTATTATTCGGAGAAAAGGGGATCCGTTATGACAATCATAGTCTGTCTCGTTGGCACCCATTTCCGTCGCCCCTTCGATGGCATTCGTTACTGGAGTAAACATCACGGCATCACCAAACTCTACCTTCTATTTAGTAATGCTAAGGCTACCGACGAAACCGTCGTATTTAGCTATATGAGTAACAGAAACGCCGAGGAGCTCGCAAACAAACTCGAGATCCTTGACCCAGAACTCGTCGGATACAACCCAATGGACCATAGATCTGCTTTCAAAGCTATTTATGGTGTCGTCAGTAAGGCGAGAGCTGCTGGTGAGGATGTCCTCATTGACATTAGCAGCACCACTAACATAACTCAAGGTGTAGCCCTTACAGTGGCTCTCATGTTTCGTAACGCTAGAGTCTATTCTGTGCCCTCCGACCGCCCCACTTGGTATGTGACAGGGAAAGTTGGCGATCCACAATTTGAAAAATGGTTTGACAATGCCCGTGGTCAGGCAAGTCGTGAACCAATGGAGATCCAGCTTCCAGGTTACCGTCTCGAGCCCAATACTAAACATGAGGAAAAAGAGTGGGAACGCGAGAAGAAGCTACTAGTTCTCCTACGCGAGAACGGTGGTGAAGCAGAGTCCATAAGTGACATAATCCGTTGGTTTGGGAACAAGGCAGCTAGTTCCACTCTCCGAAATAAATTCAGTCGCATCGTTACAAAGCTCGAGATGAAGGGGCTCATCGACGCTGAGAAAGGGAGTAAAATGAAGGTGATAAGTCTCACAGAGTTCGGAGAGATCTTTGCTGAAGCTCTCGCGGAGCAGATCGCAGTATAACGCTCACATCCAGATTCGTGCACCGATTTACAAACAGGAGTGAAAAACCGAGTCATGGTAGGTACACTATTTTCCGTTTAATTCAACAAGGTTACATGGAAGAGCATTTCTGGGTCGTAATATGTGATATTATTATTCGGATTAGGTATTATGCGGCGCGTATTTGGATAACATGGAAAAATATTCTTGTTGCACCGCTAGATATGAGCTAAGTTTTTATCTAGACCCGCTGAGGCTACCATAAGGTTTGGAGGTAAGAGTTTGCTAGCTGAGGTAGTTCTCACCCCCGCTGAGGGAAAAAGACTCATAGCGAAAGCGATAGCTCACATGCCGATCGTTCAACTCGCTAAGGAGAACGGCACGATCATTATTGCGACGAGCACCACAAACGCCTATGTCCTCGAGGAGCTCTTAGGAAATGAGATTAAAGACAAAGGTATGTTCACTGCGGGTGTCGTCACCAAAGACGGGCTTCAGATAACAGAGACTAAAGGCCGATACGATCATCACGTCATCCAAAAGAAAAAAGTAAAGACAATCAAGGTCCCTGAGCTTGCCGACGTACTGAAGGACATGGGCCCCGGAGACATTTTCATCAAAGGCGCTAACGCCATTGACCCCTTCGGACAGGCTGGGGTTCTCCTTGGAGGAATAGGTGGAGGCACTATTGGTGCTGCCTGGGGCTACCTTACTAGCAATGGGATAACAACCATAATTGCGGCTGGTTTAGAGAAACTTGTCCCAATTAACCTCGCAGATGCCATCAACCGTCTCGGTATCAAAAAGGTTGACTTAGCTCTCGATGTTAAATGCGGTATGATGGTAATCAGTGGTTACATCATCACTGAGATGGAGGCATTTAAGGAGCTATACGGTGTTGATGTTGTCCCAATTGGTGGGGGTGGCATCGATGGCGCAGAGGGTAGCAAGATCTTCCTCCTTGACGGCGAAGATGAAGCGGTTAAGGAGGCTGTCGAGATGGTTAAGGCAATTCGCGGTGAGTCGAAACTCACCACCCGCACCATTAAACAGAAGTAGGCATCTTTTCTAGGTGCCAAACCACTTTCTCTGCTCCGATGAATTTGGTAAAGCTCTCTAGTGTCCTTTGGAACTCATCCTCATACTCCTCAGTTAGTTTGAAACCGTTCTCATACCAGAGGCCTCGAATTATCAGTTTCTTCTCCTTCCTCTCTAGTTTTGGGTCAAGACGACCTATGAAACCGTCTCGATAAAGGATAGGAATTGTGAAGTAACCGAATCTTCGCTGTTGAGGTTTCAGATAGACTTCAAGAACCCGTTCGAATACGAAGAACTCCTTAAGTCGATCGGCTTGCCAGAGGAGGCTGTCGAAGTAGTTAACGAACTTGACTCCGTCGAAGTCCCAGTCTTCCTCTAGGTTCTCAAGTTGTCCGATGTCTTCAGTTAAACAGTAATAAGGCTGCCTCAGGCCTTCGACTTTTAAATTGACGGCGACCTTCTCTTTGACTAGTTCGTCCAAGACGATCTGTAGCTCTTTAGACGTCTTACCGAGCTTGACGCACCAGTTATGGTAATAGAAACGGATGTCTTGGGGTTTTATTACGCCCAGGCAACCCATGGTTCGCAATGCAAAGAACCTGATCCGCTCCTCCTCGGTAGGTTCTGAGACATCAACCCATGACGGAAGTACACGCTCAGTGAGGTCATAGACTCGTTTGAATCCATCCCTACGTGTTATCATTAACTCACCCGCGCTAAATAACGCTTCCAAAGCGCGTTTAGCCGGTTTCCATCCCCACCAGCCACTTGAGGATTTTTTCCCTTCGAAGTCGGCACTGCTTAGTGGCCCCTCGGTTTTAATTCTTTGACGGACGATTTCGATGGTTTCGGAGTCGACTCTACTGAACCATCCTTTGTGGATAACAGAGTCCTGAGATCTCTCATTGTTGGCATTAATCAGGTATCGATAGTCTTTCAAGGGCATATAACACATAGCGTGGCCCCAGCCCTCGAAGATACGCCGGTCTTTGTAGGCAATATCGTATAGATGCTTTCGATCATAGCTTCTAAGGCGTGTCCAGATAGTAAGGTAGTGGGCTCGCTCGACAACATTTATTGTGTCGATCTGAATGCAGCCGAGTCTGTCCACAACATCGTAGATGCTTTTTTTTGTTACTCTCCTCGGGAAGTTGTTTATTCCTTGTCTCTCTAGCTGAAGCCTTTTTACCGATTTGATGGAGACATTGAGCGGTGGAGTCAAACCAATTCAACTTTGCTGCTGCTTGTCTATGCCTTCTATTTTCAGGCATAATTAAACACGTTGGATAATGTGGTATTTTGGGGAAGGGAGAGTAGTAAAAATCAGTCAGGTTATCAACATCGGGATATACGTTATCATCTACTTGTTGATTATCCCCCTCCCTGGATGCGTCTAAAGAAGGATAGTCACGATCTAGATTTAATGGGCTTCAATTTGTCGAATACTACAATCTGACTGGTGAAACAGAAAGTGATTTGTCAATTTATGCTTTGAGTTTAACTACAAAACTGAAATGATCGTGAAAATGAGGATATAGTGCGCTCGCAGACCAAAGGTCCTTGCAACATGCTTAAAGACTCG
>CAZIAF010000118.1:0-6530 GCA_964537625.1 uncultured Candidatus Bathyarchaeia archaeon | reverse complement strand
TCGCGCACGGTCGCTTGGGGGTATCGCTGAACATTGCTGAAGGGAACAAGCGGTAATTCGGCGGCAACAAACGCTCGGCCGCCTCAGTATCCGTGACCTCAAAGGCGAGGAACACACTGTATGGTTCGACAACGAAGCTCATGTACGGGTTGGTGCGCGCCCCCCTGTTGACGATGTACCGCTGGAGTCTGAGCGGCAGCTTGCGGAGCATGGCGCTACCCTGGGTCGTGGAAGCGACTTTGGCGGGCACGACCATCTTCTCGGTAGTCTTAATGTAGCGTCGAAGGTCCTTTAGTTGCATATCTTCTCCTCACCATATGACTGCGCTGACAGAGTGCGGCATTTCCGAGGCGTTATTCATACGCGTCAGTCTACGCGTTACAATAAAAAGCGCGCGCATTTAAAACATCAATTCTAATTCAAATATTAATGCTTACGCGCTTACCCCAAAACCCAAACCCCGCGTGCACATTTTGAAATAACTACACGGCACCCCTATATGCTTAGTAAATTATATTAACTAATTTTCTATCGATATAAACTAGGTTCAAATACAGAAAGAAGTCTGCTCAGAACCTAGGTGAAAAACATGTTAGCAATGTACTTGATTGACCTAGAGGGGACCTCCTCAGAGCGCGAAAAAAGAATAAAGGAATACTCGGAGACTCTAAAGAAAGCATGCGAAAAAGCAAAATGCAAGTTCATAGGCCAGTATGGAGCTGCAAACGACAAATATCACTACATGATTTTAATAGAAGGCGCGACTATGGCTGACACAACGAAGCCATTTATGGAGACGAAGCGCCCAGAGTGGCTATATCACATCGAGTGGAAATTCTACGGCTAAAACTATAAAAATAACTACCCCCTAAACCCTACTTTTTTTCATCAACAATAAACCCCAGCAAGGGCACCCAAAGGCGAGCGCGCATCTCTTCTCTACCCTAATATTCCTTTGAGAAATAGTCGCACACACGGTTATAGAGTGTGACCTTCGGCCAAAATCTTACCCTGCTTCGCCCATTTCTCATAGTAGAACTCGATATTACTAAAGAGGTGGGGATTATTCATCCGTACCCGCATCTCTTTCACAGCCGGACCAAACTTCTCCCAGAAAGACCCCATCGAGACACTACTCAGATACTCCCTTAACATCTCCTCATCCACAAGACTTCTATTGAGAAGAGAAAGCATCGCTGACATAGAGTTGCCTAAGGTAACCCACCTCGAATGGTCAACAGGATTCGAGTGACCATACTTGCTCCAGAATTCGTCGAAGTCGCTCCACTCGTAATTCAACACTATATGTAAGTCGGTTACCCATTCCTTTGAGGAGATTATTCTATTGAACTCCATGAGCAGCTGGGCTCTCCTGTTGTCTATTGTACTTTTCAAATTCAGAATGTAGAATACAACTGCTACCAGGACTCCTGTGGCCGCCATCAAGTAGTAGGCTGTCTGAATATCTGTGAAATCAACCATTCAAGTTCACGGGTAACAATCAGGTGGAACTCATGATAAGGCTATGCAGTGTTGTATTAAAAAAAATATCTTGAACCCTAACTTGAATCGACGACTAACCAGAAAACAAGACACTTTCTAGATCACATTGCTACCTTTTCTTAAAATCCGAGAGGGCTTTTCGACCCAATTTCTTAACCATGTTATAAGCATAGTCGAAGTCCTCGCGCTTACTACGGTGATTAGTGATAGCGGCGCGAAGCGACCAGCGACTCTTAACATTGGTGTCGCTGAGCATCCAGTAACTAATCTTGTTCAGCTCTCCAGCTAAAGCTTTGTTCAAGTTGTTAAGATCATCCTCATCTAAGCCTCCTGGGTTGAATCGGAAGCAGACCACGTTACTGGCGATTGGGGCGGTGAGTTCCATCTCCGGATCATTTTTAACCAGATCCCCAAGGTACTTAGCCTGGTTCAGGTTCTGCTGGATGAGTCGACTGTATTTGTTTCTACCGTACGCCCTGAGGAGCAGATACGCCTTCAGGCTGCGGAATTCTCGGGTGAGTGGCAACGCGAGCATATGGGGGTTAGCAAGAACGTAGCCTTTCTCCTTAATCATATCCGTCGACGTTTTTATATACTGAGCCTCGTGGCCGTAAACAAAGGTGCTATAGTGAGCGAGCTTGTCCTTAACGAGGGTGCAACCAATCCCGAAGGGCATATACATCCACTTATGAAGATCTACAGCAATTGAATCAGCTCGCTCCAATCCATCGGCGAGGCCTCTGTGGGTCTCGCTTATCTTGACCCAGCTACCGAACGCCCCATCAATGTGAAACCACATCTTCTCCCTCAACGCCAAGTCCGCCAACGCGTTAAAGTCATCGAAGGCTCCGGTATCCACGGTGCCTGCGTTGCCAATCACGCAGAAAGGATGATAACCCTCCTTCCTGTCACTGTCTATCATCTTCTTCAATGAATCTATCTTGATTCGGAAGTCGTCGCCACTTTTGATCCAGCGAAGATTCTCTCCTCCGATCCCAAGAAGCTCCACACTCCTCTCTAAGCAGTGATGTCCGCCGTCGCTTACGTAGACAGTCATCTTCCGAGGCACTGCCTGCATGCCCTTTCCCTTAATATCTATCTCAGCACACGTATTTCGGGCCACAGCTAGTGCTGTGAAGTTTGCTTCGCTTCCACCACTAACCAGAACTCCTCCAGCCTCCTCAGGGAACTCAAGCATCTCCTTGATCCAATCGATGACTTGGTTGTGTACGTGCCCGCCTACTCCAGGAGGTGCCTCAGCATAGGTGTTAAACCCCGATGTCAGCATCCCAGTCAGCATACCGAAGGGTGAGCCCGTGCCAGCCACAACGCTCCAGAACCGGGGCCCCTTATTCCATCCCCCATAAGGTTGAATACTTCTCTGGAAGACCCTGAAGGCCTCCTCCTCACCCTCGCCATCAGCTGAGAGAGGGATGCATATGTCCCTAATCGATTCTGGAGGGGGATACCTTGTAGATTGTTTACGGATTTCTCTACTTTGGGTAATCATTTCGTCAACCATTTCATATCCGAGTTTCCTCATCATCTCCCAGTTCTCTGGGTCAAGCGTCTCCTCTCGAACCATAAAATCAATCAAATAAGTACAATATTTACCAAATAATTAAAATTTAAGGCGCGCTCGCAAAAGAATTCAGAGGCATGGACTTGTTAGTCTGCTGATTGAAAACGCAAAAGCATATGGATGGGAAAAGCACCTACTATACCGCATTCAATCTTCACAGATAAGTCGTAAATATTGAATTGCCCCCATTAACACAAAGGGAGTAAGGGATATGGTTAATGAAAGCTATAGGAAATTAGCTGAGCATCTAGACCACCTCCCAGGAGGATTCCCCCCAAGTAAAACAGGAGCCCACCTCCGCCTACTACAACGATTATTTACACCCGAAGAAGCCGAACTAGCTACTTTTCTAACACTCGACCAAGAAGAACCGCATATGATTGCTGATAGAGCCAAGCTTCCCAGAGGAGAAACAACACAGAGACTTAACCAGATGGCAGAAAAGGGGTTAATATACTCCGTCCAGAAAGAGAACGGCACCACACATTACCAAGCTGCACCCTGGGTCATCGGCATCTACGAGTTCCAAGTCAAAAACTTGAGTGAAGAACTCATCCAAGATATCGAAGACTACCACAAGACCCGTGAGTCGAGACAAGGGTCTTGGACACTCAACCAACTACGCACCATACCGATCAAGGAGAGCATTGAATCCCCTCTGAAAGTGTTACCCTATGAACAAGTCGAGGAACTCGTAAACGCCCATACTCGATTCGCGGTTACCCCATGCATTTGTCGTACTCACGAGAAGAAGCTGGGACATGGATGCGACGCACCCATGGAAACGTGCTTATTGTTTGGTGACTTTGCAGATTTCTATGTAAGAACTGGTAGAGGCCGGTCGATTAACAAGACTGAGGTTGAGGAAATCTTGGCTAATGCTAATAAAGCAAATCTTGTACTCAACCCCACCAACTCACAATATATCTCGGCTATTTGCTGCTGCTGTGGCTGCTGCTGCGGTATTTTAAACGGGCTCAAGTACTATCCCGAGCCAGCGAAGGTCGTCGTCAGCTCATTCGCTGCCACCTTTGAGCCTGAAGCCTGTATTGGCTGCGGCGTGTGTCTAACTAGGTGCCAGATGCTAGCCGTCTCCAGTGAAGAGGGCAATATTGCGCTAAACCCTGACCGCTGCATTGGGTGTGGTCTATGCGTTTCGACTTGCCCAAGCGGGGCATTGAAGCTTATACGTAAACCGGAGAGCGGACAAGAGATACCGACTACGTTCCAGGACACGTGGTACAATATAGCTAAGGAGCAATCTGAGAAACTCAGTTCCATAAATATTTCATGAATGTTCGATTATCAGCGCGGTGCCGGTTGAGACACTCTTTCCTTTTTCCGCTCGCATATATGAATCGTGAATCCTTAATATTTATCTAAAATACCACGTATGATAATGCGTGAAATTATCCCGTAGAATGCTGGCAACGGCATTACTTATGATTGGAGCATTCTACCTGCTCGTGATACTTCGTGCAAGTGATAATCCGGATATTCAGGCACCTCTTCCGACTAGAGAGAGTAAGATTCCGAAAGACGTGGCGAAGGTAACCCCTGCCACGGATGCTAATCCGCCTAAATCCGAGTCTGATCTCTACTATGATCCTGTTCCAGTCAAAGGACTTGTTAATACCGTGGGTGGAGAGGACTCCCCCTTCATTCTTCCCGATGGAAAGACACTCTACTTCTTCTTCACCCCAGATGTAAGGATCCCTGTCGAGAAACAAGTCATCGACCAGGTCACCGGGATATATGTTTCTAGGAAAGTCGAGGATACGTGGCAGGAGCCTGAGAGGGTCATACTCCAGGATAAGGGTAAATTGGCGCTCGATGGCGGCGCCTATATCGATGGCAATGTCATGTATTTCTGCAGTGCCCGGGAAGGTTACACTGGGCTCCACTGGTTTAAGGCTGAGTACTTCGACGGAAAGTGGCGTGGATGGGTCAACGCTGACTCGGAGCTAAAGACACAGCAATACTCCGTAGGGGAGCTACACATCGCTTCCCATGGAGTCGAGTTATATTTTCACTCCAGTAGACCGGGGGGAAAAGGGGGTCTAGACATCTGGGTCTCTCAGAGGATCACTGGTGAGTGGGGTGAACCGACTAACCTAGCTACGGTTAACAGCGATAGCTCCGAGGGTTGGCCTTGCATCACAGAAGATGGGGGTGAACTCTGGTTTAGTAGAGATTACGGCATCTGGAGGTCCCTGAGGGTGAATGGGCAGTGGCAGGAGCCAATTAGGATGTTCTTCCCCCTGACGGGTGAGCCAAGCGTCGACGAGAAGGGCAACGTATACCTCGTTCATCACTTCTACAAGGACAACGTGATGCTTGAAGCCGACATCTATGTCGCAGAGAAGAAACCGAGGATGCAGGGAGTCTCCATATCGCCTAAGAGCTCTCAGCCCGCTGATTTTCAGGACTTTTTACAAAAAGCTGGACAAGCAGGAGAGGTTTTAAGATGGGCGGGCGATTGGCGGGAGCTCAGCGATGAGAATGGGGCACCACGAGTAGTATTGGAGATGGCGGAGTTGAGAGGCATGGTACCCTTGATCGAAGTCTCGCCCCTCTCTAACGGTGAACTTATCAGGCCATTAACCGGAACAAACCGGGAAACCTACCTGAAAAGTATAGGTGATTTCGCCAAGACACAACATCCACAATATTTAGCAATCGGAGTTGAGGTGAATAGCCTCTACACTAAATCAAAGGCCGATTTCGATGACTTCGTCACCCTTTACAACGACGCTTATGACGTGGTGAAAAAGAGTTCGCCTGACACCAACGTTTTCACAGTTTACCAATACGAACTCCTGAGGGGATACACGCTCTGGTCCACCGAGCCAGCAATCGAGTCCAAGTCACAGTGGGTAATCCTCGACTTATTCAAGTCAGACGCAGTCGCCTTCACGACCTACCCATGTCTAGTATACAAGGATCCCTCAGAGATCCCTGACGACTATTATGAAGAGATAAGGAAACACACAAACAAACCAATAATATTCTCGGAGATCGGTTGGCACAGTGAAGAGAGCCCAGTCGGGTGGGAGAGCAGCGAAGCGGAACAGGCAACTTTCGTAAGCAGATACCAAGAGTTAACGAAGAGTATTGATGTTGAAATTTCCGCTTGGAGCTTCCTCTATGATCCTGAAACTATCGAGCCATTCAGGAGCATGGGTTTACTTCGGGACGATGGAACAAGTAGACCGGCGTGGGATTCTTGGGTAAAAATTTCTCCCACGCGATAGTCACATCCTCACTTCGCAATCGCGATTACTTTATCCTCAGTTCCACCTGATAATCAACAGTGATTGTTAGATGGTTGAGTTAGCTTTCATTCAATCCGTATCATCAATCGCAAGTACCTTAGGCGTACTTCTCGGCGTCATCTACTATGTGAATAATCTCAGGGAGACAAATAAAAATCGACGCATTACCT
>CAZIAF010000117.1:0-6644 GCA_964537625.1 uncultured Candidatus Bathyarchaeia archaeon | reverse complement strand
GTAAAAGCTGTGACCACTAGTAAGCGAGAGAGGGTGCTTAGGGCACTTTGTAAGGGTTGTACTCCGCCTCCGCCAATGGATATTGCCTCCTTAAATCTCATCCTCAGTTCCACTTGGCTCAACCGTGCACGCGAGCCATAAAAATCCCTACCTTCCCAGTTCCCTCCTTATTTTATCCGTAGAATCCAGCGGTCAACCCACCATCAACGAAGAGAATGTGACCATTAACATATCTTGAGTCATCGGATGCGAGGAATAGTGCCCCCAGGGCTATGTCTTCCGGTTTAGCAAACCGCCCCATAGGGATCTTCCTGAGAAGGAAATTCTTTGATTCCTCTGGATTTAGAGAACTCTCGATCGAAGTCGTCCACTGAGGCGTTACAGTCTCCCCCGGAACCAGCCCGTTTACCCTGATATTATGTTTGGCATACTCAAGACACATCGACCTCGTCAATTCACGCACGGCCCCTTTCGATGCACCGTACGCTTGAGCCCCCACATAATTCATGTAAGCATTCGTAGTTATGGTGTTTATAATCGATCCACCACCCTTTTCAATCATAATTGGAACCACCTCTTTTGATACTAGAAATACTCCGCGCAGGTTCAGGTTGATGAGCCTGTCCCATTCCTCCTCTGAATCGTTTATGACTGTATCATTATTTTCCCTCTGCCATCCTCCCACATTGTTGTGCAGTATATCGATACCATTGTAGCGACAATGTACCTGACTGATCATGGCTTTCACCTCCGACCACTTTGTCACATTCGCCTTGTAGAATGTGGCTTCTCCCTTGGCTTCTTGGATCAGCCGTACAGTTTCGTGGCCTCCTTCTTCACTGATGTCGTTTACAGCGACTTGGGCACCTTCAGCTGCGAATAGGATGGCTGTAGCCTTGCCAATACCCGAACCCGCTCCTGTGATTAGTGCGGTCTTTCCCCGTAGTCTGTTCATGTCACTTTCTTGTTTAGCTGTAACGGTTAATATGTGTAGGTATTAGACAGCCTTGCACGCAGAATATTAAATGACTATTTTTAATCCACCTACCCCATGTAACACAGATGACTATCCAGGGTAGCTACTGTCTATGCATCAGGGTAAAGAAGGATCTCCGCATCAGAATAGGCGCCCTCGGGCTTCTACATTTCTCCAAGGGACTCTACATCTATATCGGCTCCGCTCTAAACAGTCTCATACCACGACTTCGCAGACACCTGAAGACAAACACCGGCGAAGGCAGGGCCATCCATTGGCACATCGACTACCTCCTAAGCCATCCAAACGTGGAAATCGAGGGGATCTACGCAACCGAGTGGGCTGTCAGGATAGAGTGTGAGATAGCCTCCATCGTAGCTAAGCACGGCCAACCAATCTCTGGATTCGGCTGCAGTGACTGTAATTGCTCAAGCCACCTTTACATGGTTGAATCCTGCAATTTCATCGAAAAAACGGGTTTGAAGAAAAGGGTTCTAGCCGAACTCACTTCTTAAACATCTCTTCAATGAGAGGGATAGAGAGCTCAGCGTTGGTTACACCGGTGTTGAAGGCCATTAAGGCAGCCGCCTCGATTTGTTTCTTCGGTATTCCAGCCTTCAAAGCCAAACCGACAAAGTGGTGGAGAGCTACAGGATCACGCGTCGTCGAATAGATCCCTATCAGAATCAGGAGCCGGGTCTTCTCATCTAGACTGCCATGAGCTGTGATGGCTTGGCTTAGCTTCATGTACGCTTCACTGACACCTGGACACTCGGTGCTGAATACTTCCCATACATTCCTTTCTGGCATCTTGGGTCGCCAGTACCTTTGTGTTGAAGCCTATTTAGGCTCTCGGAATTGAACCGCTTCACTTTAATAGTTAATCTCACTTGATGAGGGTAAGGGCTCCGGTGCAGAAATGGGGGTTAAAGGGTCTACCGAGGAGTTCATGCACGACGTTGACACCGTAGTCTCTAAACTTTTCAAGAAATACGACGAATCTTGCCACCAGAAAATTCACGTCATACGTGACGACCTCGAGAGACTGCATCGACAGAATAGGGTAAAAATCAACCACTCGGTGATGGAATTAGTATGTGCTGCCCATCTGATCGAGAAAGGCTTTGAGGTGAAACTTGAGACCGCAGTTAACGGTGTTAGCACCGATGTCTATGCTGAGAAGGGACTTGGCAGCCTCATAGTTGAGGCGGAGACTGGCTTCGTACCGCCAGAGAACGCTCTCGATCCAATCATCTACCTCAGCGCCCGCGCCGCAAGTAAGATCACTAGATACAGCGGCTACGCCAGCAAATTTGTCCTCGCCACACCACCCTACTACGTACTACAAATACCACCATGCCTCACCAAGCCACCAAGGTTTCGAACCGAAGAGGAGTGCGCTAGCATAAAATGCCTCTGTGACCGCTATTATAAAAACCCGCCTGTAAGCATGGAGGAGATAAGGAACGCTAGACTCCACGCGATCTACGTAGTAGATGTCGACAACGCCTCGATCAGAGAGTGGGAAGTCAACGAGTATATGGGTAAAGCCCAGCTTTGGAGTACCTAGAAAGGTTTAAGATAACCGGCTTGTCTTCAGTGAGAGATTCAAAGTGACCCCTATCATTATCCTCGGCGTTGGCTTCAGCATAGCTTGGCTGGGTGTTATAATGGTCTTCCTCAGCCTAAAGACTGAGCGCGCCGAACTGCAGCGTAGAGGCTTAGGCTTCCTCGCGGGTCCCTTTGCCAAAGCGACGGAAAGCAGAAGACTCATTAAATTCGTCATAATTGTTGGCATCACCGTTACGATGGTTCTATACGCTGCCGCATGGATGGGACTAATTGCCTGGTGAAGAAAAATTGAGTGACAAAACATGCTGGATCTGTAGCAGCGAAGGCGCCGACACCATCTGCCCCAGGTGCGGTAACATAGTCTGCAGGGACTGCTACGACGAGGAGAATAAAATATGCCTCGAATGTGCAGAGGAAGCCATAGACTCTAAAATAAAAAGGAAGAGAATGATGCTCGTCGGGGGAATACTCTTAATCATCATAGGCCTCTCCACCGCAGCTGCGGGATTAGTCTCGGGACTGCCAACAGAAGGCGTTACCGTCGTCTTCCCCTTCATAGTAGGGGAAGTTAGCCCATTTACCGCGGGATTATATAGTTTCCTTTTCTTCACAACCATCGCATGCGCCTCACTACTCCCTTGGTATATCCATACTCGACGAGGGGAAGCCTACACATCGGAGGAGGATGTAACCATCATGGAGGGAAAGATGATGGGAGGCGAGGGATTCGAACACGTCGAGTACGTAATCACCGCTGAGCTCCCGAAGAAGCTGGAG
The DNA here is from genome assembly GCA_964537625.1 of uncultured Candidatus Bathyarchaeia archaeon. Lineage (GTDB taxonomy): Archaea > Thermoproteota > Bathyarchaeia > TCS64 > TCS64 > UBA8941. Next base: position 3,319 of record CAZIAF010000117.1, on the reverse strand, counting down.
AAGACCATACTCGTAGAGACCAGAGGCACAGCTATCCACCTCCACAGCAGCGCTGATAAGGAGTTTAAGAGAATATACCAAATACCGGAGAACCACGACCTAGAGAGCTTCGACTACGATTATGACGAAGGCTACCTAGTCCTAAAGTTAAATCTCGTCAGGTTGCCTTAGAACCCTTTTATTTGGCGGAACGTCTAGCCTAATCGATCCACGATGCCTCAGATCTTTCACCTTGGCAAAGACACTTCGAAGCTCAACGGAGTAAACATGATCGTGGGCGACGGTCTCTGCAGCAACATCTACGTCATCGGAAAAGAGCATGCAACACTAATAGATGCAGGCATCGGCAACAGGATGAACCCCGTCTGGCCGCAGCTTGAGAGCATCGGCTTCAACCCAGAGAACATAAAGAGCATCATACTAACACATGCTCATCACGACCACGCGATGGGAGCCTTCCTGATCCTAGAAAAAGCGAAGTCAAAGGTCTACCTACATGACGCAGACACAAGATACATCGCGTCTAGCCTGGGCGAAGCTCTAGTTAATGTGAAAGAAGGAGACATCATTCAGACTGAGCTCTGGCCACTAGAGGTCATCTGGACCCCCGGCCACACCGAAGGCGGAATGTGCCTCTACGCACGGGAGGAACATATTCTTTTCAGCGGTGACACCGTCTTCCCCGACGGCTATTTTGGACGCTTTGATGGAGATGGCGGGAGCCTTGAGGATCTGATAGAGTCTTTGAGGAAACTTGCGAAGTTGAGAGTAGAAATAATGCTTCCAGGTCATGGCACCCCAGTCATACAGGGTGCAGAGCAGAACATCAAACTCGCGCTGCGGAATGCCGAACTCTACGCTTAACCTTGCTACTTTTTTGTGACGGGCTGCTCGTATTGGTAGCTTATCCCGGAGTCGGCCTTGAAGAAGTACCCAGTTGCCCCTTTTATCGTCCCATCCACAGCCATTCGCAAGGGCCTATTGTACCGCGCTTCGACCCAAGTTCTAAAGGCGATCCCACCTTCCTGCGATGTGGGCGACATCTTCACGTGATATATAGCGGTATGGGCTCCGAACTGTGTATTTAAACTGTCTTTGTACTGCCAAATGGCTTGGTAGGTTGGTGGATCACATTTTGTCTCCGGAGTAGTTGAGAGATTCTTCATCTCCTGCGCCGCCACTGTAAACCAAGTATAGACTCCTACCTCAGTAATATTCGTCGTTTCCAATACCCTGAAAGGTGTGATTGTGATCTCAACGTCTTTTTCATCGCCCCAGCTGATCTGCGGGGGGTTGGCTAAGATAGACGGAGCTTCTCCTGAGGCGAAGATGTTCACTGGGTCAGCTTTGAAAGCAACCTGCGCGAATATCTTATCGTCAGCCTTGAGGTCTGTAACAACCACGGTTATTCCACCGGTAGTTGGGTCGTAGTTCACAACAACCTTGCTAGTTTCCTGACTAATGGGGATGGTTATCAAACCCTGATCAGTCTTGTCACTTATGGTTATCTTATCCGAATCCTCCGCAACGGCGATCCCATAGTTGACTAAGTAACGGGTATCGGTTTTATTGCCAACCTGATTCATCCAGTAGTTCTCCTCGCGGGAAACGCTGACGAAGCCCTCCTTCGGCTGGGTTCGGGGATACATGAAGACGGCCCCAATCCCTATTAAGAATGACAATATGATGGCTAACGCGATGATGGCCTTCCTACTGAAGCGTGATGTTTTCTTTGACTTCTCCGGCAATGCTATCAGCTTCCCTGTGAAACAGTCTCTGATAAGGCTTTTTCAAATAAACCCCCAAATTGTTTAATCTAGGTTCGCGTCCATGATACTCGAATCTTCATGGTCGAAAAGAACCTAGATTTCAGAAGCGATACAGTCACATGGCCAACACCCGAGATGAGGAAAGCATCCTACAAAGCAAAGTTAGGCGACGATGTCTTCGGCGACGACCCTACAGTGAACGAGCTCGAAAGGATCGCAGCCGAGATCACTGGGAAGGAGGCAGCTCTCTTCGTAACCAGCGGTACAATGGGAAACGCAGTTGCAGTCCTCGCTCACACTCAACGCGGTGACGAGATAATACTCGAAGAGAGAAGCCACATCGTTGTAAACGAGGTGGGCGGTCTCGCCGTCATGGGGCAGCTTATGGCACGCACGGTCACTGGTGAACTCGGCTGGATGAAACCCGAAGATATCGAGAAGGCGATTCGCGGCGACAACATTCATTACCCCAAGACGAGCCTCGTCTGCGTTGAGGAGACCCATAACTCGGCAGGCGGCATCGCGTTGACGACGAAGCAGCTTAAGGCTGATTGGGATGTTGCGAAAAAATATAGCCTCGGACTTCATATGGACGGTGCAAGGGTCTTCAACGCTGCTGTAGCACTAGGTGTTGATGTCAAAGAGCTCTGTAGATACGCGGATACAATACAAATATGCTTGAGCAAGGGGTTGTGCGCGCCTGTAGGTTCAGTCGTTGTGGGCCCCGCTGATCTGGTTAAAAGAGCCCGGAAATACAGGAAAATGCTCGGCGGAGGAATGAGACAAGCAGGCATCATAGCGGCTCCCGGCATCATTGCAATCACAAAGATGGTAGATCGGCTTAAGGATGACCACGACAACGCAAAACTCCTCTCAGAAGGGCTTCAGAAGCTCGGCATCAAGATCGTCAACCAGGTACAGACAAACATGGTCTACATCGACTATTCATCCATCGGCTGGACCTGCGACGACTGGACCAGCGCCTGCAAGAAGCTAGGCTGGAAGAGCCAGGGCGGGAAAACGGGTGTGCGTTTATGCACCCACTATGGCATCGAGCGCGAAGACATTAAAAAGTTCCTCGATGGACTCAGCAAGCTCATCAAGTAGCCAACCCTTTTTAACCACCAGTAGTCGCTTTTTCTCCAATGATCGTCACTGAGGCCCAAGGACTCAAGGAACTCGGAGTCCAGATTTTCGTCGCACTCGGCGCCTCTAAGAAAAAGGCAGAGTTGGTCACAGAGACACTCGTCAAGGCAAACCTCTGCGGCCACGACAGCCATGGCGTCTTCTTCTTCCCAGTCTACGGAAACAGGATCAAACAAGGGTATATCCACCCTAAGGAGAACCCGAGGATCATCAAAGAAACCCCCTCCTCCGCGTACATCGACGGCCGCTGGGGATTCGGCCAAGTGGTTGCCATGAAGATGATGGAGACTGCCGTCGAGAAGGCGAAGACAAACATGATAGCAGCCATCGGCGCCTATAACGTCAACCACATCGGTCGCCTCGGTTACTACACAACCTGGGCTACTGAACATGATATGATCGGG
>CAZIAF010000116.1:0-6674 GCA_964537625.1 uncultured Candidatus Bathyarchaeia archaeon | reverse complement strand
AGAAAACTTAGTTAAAAAATATGAGCGATCCCTAGGTAAATATGATGAGACGACCTGGAAAAAAATATATTATTATGTTGTGCGTGACCTGGCGGGATATGGGCCTCTTGATGCAATTATGCATGATGGCGAAATTGAGGACATAAGCTGTAACGGGGTGGATGCGCCTCTTTATGTTTGGCATAGAAAATATGAGGGCATTCCGACGAACTTGATGTTCACTGATGGTCAAACTTTAAATGACTTTATTGTGAAACTTGCACATAAAAGTACTAAACATATCTCTAGTGCACAACCTCTTCTTGATGGTATGTTGCCAGAAAAGCATAGGCTTGCGGCAACTTTCATGAAAGAGGTTTCCACAAAGGGAAGTACTTTCACGATTAGGAAATTCAGAGAAGTTCCTCTGAGTGTTATAGATCTTATTAAAATTGGTACATTAAATGAAAGAATTGCTGCGTACTTTTGGATGATACTTGAATATAAGATGAGTTTTATGATTCTTGGTGGAACCGGTGCGGGTAAAACTAGTTTACTTAACGCAATTTTAAGTTTAATGTCTGGAAATGATAAGATCGTCACATGCGAAGAAGTTCCTGAATTACGGCCACCAGTTTCTAATTGGACTCAACTCAATACAAGACAGAGTTTCCAGGTTGGTAATGAGGCCTCCAAAAACATTACATTATTTGATCTCATCAAAGTGAGTCTTCGATATAGGCCAGATTACTTGGTTGTCGGTGAGGTTCGTGGTGAAGAGTCATATACATTATTCCAAGCTTTAGCCACCGGGCATGGCGGCCTATGCACAATGCACGCCGATAGTTTAGACAGTGCTGTAAAAAGATTAACCTCTCCCCCAATGAATGTTGCTGAAGTATATATTCCTCTAATGAATAGCGCTCTTCATGTTCAAAGAGTGAAACTCCCGAATAAAGACGGTGGTATTAAATTTGGAAGAAGAGTAAGAACTATATGGGAAATAGAGGAGTTTGGTAAATATAAGGAAATAGTAAAATGGGATCCTAGTACAGATTCATTCAACACAAAACTTGAGAATAGTTTATTGCTAAGAAAAATAGCGCAAACAAGCGGTATGCCTTTAGAAGCTATAATACAAGAACTTGAGTTAAGGGAAATATATATTAAAAACATGGTTGATACTGGTTTACATGAACAAACAGAAGTTACCTCGAGAATACTTAATTATCACCATACTGCTGATGACAAAATAAGTGATGATGAAGAACAGGATAAAGATAAAAATACTACAATTGAAAAAGAAAATATCTTTAATGAAGTCGATAAAATCGATTTAGTCCCTGTACATAGCATGAAAAATTCTAGGTGATTAAATGAATTTTCGCGATTTTTGTTATCAAAAATTTTCAGGTTTAGGATCATTACTATTTAAAATATTTAAAAGCTCTGAAGATGATTTAGATGCAGCTAATATGCGCGTTCATCCGGAAATTTATTTTAGCATAATATCCTTTTTTGCATTTTCCACCTTAATAATTCCAATAATATTGAGTATAGTTTATGTTATTGGTAAATGGCCAAGCATATCTGCACTACCTGGGAATGGAGTGTTTATAATACCTTTATCCATATTTTTACCAATAGCAATTATAATAATTGGCATATTAATGCCAAAAACTGCTGCATCTAATAGAGTATCTGGATTAAAAAGCGAGATACCTTATGCTTCAATGTATATTAGTGTTATGTCAAGTGGTGGTCTTTCACCATATGACAGTTTAATGCGACTTGGAAATATGAACCTACTACCTAATATGCAAAATGAGGTTGCAAGAATACAAACAATTGCTACATCAAAAGGTCTAGATCCAGTATCCGCCATGGAAACTGCTGCTAAAAAAATTAGTGTAAATGATTATAAAGAACTACTATTAGGATATGCCTCAACAATAAGAACTGGCGGAGACACAAATCATTATCTCTACAATCAAACTGAAAACATGTTCAAAAACCTCTCCTCAAGGGTAAAAGCCATTGGAGAGAATATGGGAATGCTTATGGAAACCTATACCATTATTGGTATACTTGGAGTTCTAGGCATTTTCCTGATCTTCGTTATAGGTATAAGTTTACCGCAAGCAGGAATGAATATTTCGCAGGGAACATTTTTCTTGTTTTCATTTGTATTTATGCCTTTCTTATCATTAATTTTCATTTATGCCGCTGATGCACTTCAAATAAGTTATCCCATATCAAACTTTAGAACGTATATACCTTTCCTAGCTGCATTACCAATTGGAGGTTTGATTGCAACTCAAATTGTATTATCTTTCTTTGATAAAAGTTTTCTAATAATTCCTGCTGCTTACGATTCAATTATCTTCATTAGAACATTCCTAGGCTTTGCACAAGGAACTGAACCAGCAATAGGTCTCGCTATTACTCTAATCTTAGTGGCCATTCCTGGGGTGATTGCCGATTCTCTTTACATGGGGAGAGACATTAGCACCCAAGATGGCATCACTATGTTTCTCCGAGATTTGGTGGAGACGAGAAAAAGCGGCTTATCTCCCGAGAGATGCTTCGATGTACTAACAAGTAGAGATTACAAGGGATTCACACGACACCTAGAAACAATAAATATGAAGTTAAACTGGGGCTTCCCTATTCGTCAAATATATACAGAGTTCAGTGAAAAGGTAAAAAATTGGTTAGCTCTCGTAAACGTATACCTACTTATCGATACACTAGAAGTAGGTGGTGGTAGTGTTGAAAGTCTCGAGTCTCTAGCTAACTTCGCCGAGGCAACTAAAAGATTAGAAGATGAGAAAAAGAGTCTTCTAATGCCTATGGTTGTAGTTCCTTACATTGGCTCTGCCATGTTGACGGCTACAACCGTGATGTTCTTGTCATTCTTTACTGGAATGGCGGGCCAAGGAGTATCCGTCCCATCTGTTGAACTGTATAAAATATTGTTAACTCCTTTAGCTCTTCACGCTTTCACCCTTGGCCTAGTCACTGGAAAAATCACCTCGGGCAGAGTATCAGCGGGCTTCAAACATGGTATCTTTCAATCATTTGTAGCGATGGCCGGTGTGTGGGCTGTATCTCACATGAATGTAGGCGGCATGTTCATAGGTGGATAAAAAAAATGAAAAAGAGGTCCGCTTTCTCCGATGTAATCTCTACTATGATCCTCAGCAGCATCTTGTTAACAGTAATGGTTGTAACCACTTCTCTAGCGAACGATATCTTAAAAAATGAAATAGTATCTGCCGAGTTTGCCACTGCAAAAAATCTTATGAAAACTATTGATTCCGAAATGAATTCTATATTATTTAATCCCGGCTCTACATCCGCAATTAAGAACAGCTTCGCATATTCTGCGCCGGGATATACAAACACCGGCAGAGTAATGAATATAACTTTTACCGGCAAGACACCAATACCGATCAAGCTAAATTATTTTAATATTGAAAGCATGCCCGGTGTAGGCGGTTCATTTGACTATACCTTACAGGGAAGCGATTCTCTGATAATGCCAAGTTATGAAGGAACCATTGGCCGAATCTACATATCAAAACCATATAACTGGAGAGTATCTCTCGATTATAAAAGAGCGCTCTACACCTTCACGGGGATCATTGATTATTTCAATGGAACTCAGACAACAAAATGGAACACCGTAGAATTTTTTGTCGTTGAAATGGATTTCCCAAAATTTGAATACACAGGTAGTTCTATACTCATCCTAAAAAATGAACAGATTCAATCTAGTACTTTTTCCTTAACTGGCAATTGGAGCCTTACTGTTTCCACGGTAGAGGATGGTAGTTCTAATATCTCAATTTCTGAGATTGGTGGAAATCCCGCGAACCCGAGTTTAATAAAATTCCACAAAATCTATGTTAGTATCAGTTCCATGGGAGGGATATAAACGGGGTCCGTAGCGATTTCCCATGTCATTGGAACTGTAGCTTTACTATCCATTTTCTTCGCTGTGGGCAGCTATTATCAGAATTACTATACTATTCTTAGTCAACAAACATATAGAACACAATTAAAACAAATAGCAGAATATGTGGGTTCAAATTTAATAGATATAGTTACACTATCTCAAACTATACCAGGGGATCAATTTTTAAGTAAAACTATTGAAATACCTTATTCGATTAATGAAAATCTATATGACCTATCGTTGATAAAAACTCCAACATCAAAAATAGATGTTGAGGTTGTACGGTTAATTTCAATAATTGTAAAAAATAATCAATATTCAATTGTTGACATGCCATGGTCCGGAGAAAATATACTAATCTATACAAATCAAACAATTCCTCGTCCTGATATTTTAATCTCTAGTAGCATATCTAGCAATGCTGCTGCTTCACAAGCTGTGATTAGAAAAGAACCAACTAAAATGATCGTTTGGTGTTTAAAGACTAATAATGTAATTATAATTGGATTTGGAGTTATGAAAAAAGCTTAGGAGGAAAAAAAATGAATACTGCTATTGAGTACATTTCTGCTGGAATTATCCTCTCACTTATTTTAGGGGTCACTGGACAATACGTTACAAATATGGTTAGTGATAGAGTGAGTAATTTAGAGCAAATGTCGGGTTTAAAAATAGCCGACAAAGAGGTTGATCAATTATTACTCTCGCCTGGAAATCCTCCAAATTGGGGTCATTCTTCAATCGTTCCTGAAAATATTGGTTTTGGTCTTGAAAATGCAATTAAGCCATATAAAATTGATAGAGAAAAAATACTTTCTTTGAGTAATAGCTCTGATAACTATATTCCAATTTATGAGGTTAGAGATCTATTAGGTCTAAGTCCTAATTATTTTATTTCAATAGAGATTTATCCAATGTATTCGATATCTATTGCTCCTTTGACTAATAATAAGTTCCTTATTACTGTGACTAATCAATGGAATATACCTGTTTCAACTGTGAATGTTACTGGTGCTTATACTAATAGTACTGATTTAAATGCAGTTAAAATAAATTCGTTTATTAGTGGTAATGTTGATGATTATGTTGTTAAGCGCAATCTTACTAATAATTTAGGTCAATGTATCCTTGACTTTTCTGATATCGGTTCAATGAAGACATTAGTTGTTTTAGCTAATCAACTAAATATTAAGTCGGTGAATACCTGGCCCGATAAAATTGATGATGTTGTATACTCGATAAATTCTGCGATGGGATCTAATATGGATTTTACTGTGGAAATAGTTTATAGAAATATAGAGATTGACGAAATGAATTATTTTTGTAAATTAATTATGTGGTGGAGTTGATGATGATGAAAAAAAGAAGTGGACAAATGAGGATTTTGGAGGCATTTATTGCATGTGGCTTGATTTTGATGGCTTATGCATTCCTTTCTAAGTCAAATACTATAGTGGCTACTCAAGAAAACTCGGGTCTTCAAAGTATGTCCTCTAATCTTTTAAATGTATTACAAAACCAGGAATTATTGATGAATATTAACCCTAACAATATTTATTGGAAAACTCAATTAGCGGAAATTGTAAGGTCAGTTATACCTCCTAATGTATATTACAACATTACGTTTCAAAGCCTCGTGACAAATAAAACAATCGGTGAACCGGTAACTAATATTGATGACACGATTAATATGCAGCAATTAAATGCTAATTCAATTTATGGTATTTACTCCTATTCTTATCCTGTACTGCAAAAAACTGATACTCCATTAGATGTAATAATGGTGATGGATCGGTCGGGAAGTATGAGTTGGTATATCCCGGGGGATTCTCATCCTAAGATATATTATACAAAAATATCCGCCAAAAATTTTATAGATAGAATGAACTCAACAATAGATAAGGCAGGTTTATCCTCATTTGCTACTGATTCGAAACTCGATATAGGGTTAACTAGTTCATATAGCATCGTAAAAAGTAAAATTGATTCTCTTGTAGCTTCAGGATCAACTAACTTGATGGGTGGAATAAAGAAGGCGAATGCCGAGTTTCAAACTAATGGTAGATCTGAAGCGGTAAAAGTAATGATTATTTTAACGGATGGTGTAGCTAACTGGTGGGATGGTAATACAGGAGGCCAAAACGAACGACTTGGTTCTTATTATGCACAACTACAAGCAGACATCGCTAAAAATGCTGGTACTAAAATATTCACTATTGGACTCGGAGACCCCAGTTATCTTAATGAGACTTTACTGAATAATATTCAAACTGATGGTTATTTCAAAGCTCCCTCAGCTCAGGATCTAGACCGCATATACCAGTCGATTGCCGACAAAATCATGTCTGAAGTAAAATACGATGTGATCGGCGTTCAGGTAGAATTGATGAAACCCATAGAAGGTTTAACAAAATGAAAAGAAAAGGCGCAGTGGTAATTGTCTCCGCTATTGTAATCTTAATAGCTTTAATTGGGGTATCTTCAATTTTAATGAAAACCTACCTTTCAGGTTTAACTTTTCCTAAATCAGATTTTAGGGAAAAGGTAACACAGATCTCAACTAGCAGTCGCGGGGCAACAGCAATTGCGTTAGCCGATGTGAGTAAACGTTTAAGCCAAAGAGAAAAAACTGCTGCACCTTCCCCATACTATGACTGGTCAAAGATTGAACCATCTACCGAAGAAATTAACAGCGGATTAACTTTATTACAAACATTTCAAAACAATGTAAGGC
>CAZIAF010000115.1:0-6771 GCA_964537625.1 uncultured Candidatus Bathyarchaeia archaeon | reverse complement strand
GCTGTGTAGAACATCAAGATTATCGCTACGAGAAGCGTTGCCCCGAGGACCAACATGGTGGGGTTAACCCAGCCAGTTGCCTGTAGGGTCTCGGCGGCGTCCGTCATCGAGACGTATACGTTGGAGGCGACAAACCTCTCCCGAGTCTCCTTGCTCAGAGTTGTATACTCCTGGTTAGAGACTTTGAATACCGTGACAACGAATGCGCTATATTCGGGGGCGTTTCTAAGCATCACAAGCGGGTCTTTGTCTTTAACTAGAGTTAGGTCGACGGGTATCCACCCATATGGTGGAACATAGACAATCGCCCAACCATGCCATCCTATTCCCTTCTGTGAGATATCGAGGTGGCCCTGCCAGCTTGTATCCTGTCCATTGATACCGGAGTTGAAGAACACACCTATCTCCAAGTATGAGGGGATCCCCAGGCTTCGGAGCATGCTTATCAGCAGTATTGACTGGTCATCGCAGTCACCTTTCTTTATTTTGAGTGTTTCATCAGGGAACCGTGGGTTCTCAGCATTATCGTATATTATGTTTGTGTAGAACCAGTTGACAAGACGGGTGAGTTTACCGAGTACAGTCGATTCGGAATCCGTGAGAGACTTGGCTAGTGTGGCTATTTCGGTATTATTAGCCATGAAGGTTTGTGTGGAACCTGTGTATTCGGAGATTAAGTTTGAGGGTATATCTGACGGTTTCCCCGCTTTGGCTATTTCTAGTTGCGGTTTAGTCTTCTCAGACGCTTCTATCTCATAGGTGACTTTGTAGCTTTGTTTCGCCCCTGCTGCGAGGGTAAGGGGTATTCCAGCTTCGGCTAGCGGGTTTCCGTCGTCGTCATTGTACTCAACTCCTAATGGGGGCGTTGCTGAGGAGATTTTTATTTTCTGCCATTGGTTGTCGATGAAGAGTGGTATCGAGATGTCATCTCGGGTAAGTGTCTCGGTTGTCGTTCCTTTGTTCTCGAAGGTGCACGTCATGACGTAACGGTATTGGGTGGCAGCTGAGGCGGGGATGATCTGGGTTAGAAGGATAAGTATTACGAGGAGGGGGGCGAGGCGCTGGACTTTCAAAGCTTGGCTCCGTTCTGCATGCGGAGCCGTCCTTTAAACAGTTTACTGATGAAGATGTTTAGGTTTTCTGGACTTTCTCCCAGTCCTTGGCGAAGATGCGGAGACCCTCATCGGTGAGAGGATGGCTGAGCATCTTCTCGATGATATCGGGGGGTATAGTGGAGACGTGGGCGCCCATCATCGCGGCTTCGGTGACGTGGCGTGGGTGTCTTATGCTGGCAACAATCAGCTTGCAATCTAAGTCATAGTTGTCGAGTATATCCATGACTTCTTGAATGACCTCCATACCCTCGTTGCCGCGGTCATCGAGACGCCCGACGAATACGCTGACATAGGTGGCACCCGCTTTAGCGGCGAGGAGTGCCTGATTCGCCGAGAAAACCAGGGTAACATTCGTCTTGATACCCATATTGTATAGCTGTTTTACAGCTTTGAGTCCCTCAGCGGTCATCGGTATCTTTACAACTATTTGCTCCCCAAATCCGGTGAGCTTCTTCGCCTCAGCTACAAGCTCGTCGGCGGTTGCGCTGACGGCCTCAACGCTTATCGGCCCCTTTACCACCTCGGTGATTTCTTTGATAACCTCATCGAATTTGCGCCCACTCTTAGCGATAAGAGTTGGGTTGGTTGTCACACCGTCGACGACTCCTAAGCTATAGTATTTTTTGATCTGGGTGATATCGGCAGTATCTATGAAGAACTCCATATGGATCCCGTGTTGTTGTCCTAGTTGCACTGTTTTGGATAACCCTTTCGGCTGATAAATGAAAAAAGATGTATTTTATACTACCATTAGAACTCGATCTCTTGATAGTAATGATACGAAGGCAACCTTTCGGTAAGACAGGGCACAATAGCTCTGCGACTCTCTTCGGTGCTGCTGCATTGGGCCAGGTATCCCAGGAAGTGGCTGATAAGACTCTTGAACTACTCATTGAGTATGGAGTCAACCACATAGATACTGCCGCCAGTTATGGTGATTCAGAGTTAAGGATAGGCCCCTGGATGGAGAAGCATCGAAGTAACTTTTTCCTTGCGACGAAGACTGGTATGCGCACATACAGCGATGCGAAGAGAGAGTTATCGAATTCCCTCAAACGCCTCAGGGTAAAGAGCGTTGACCTCATCCAGCTTCACAACCTGACCCACCCAGACGACTGGGATACTGCGCTAGGTCAGAATGGGGCGTTAAAGGCCCTGATCGAAGCTAAGGAGCAGGGGTTAACACGATTTATAGGTGTCACAGGCCATGGCCTCTTCGCTCCTGCAATGCATATGAGGAGTCTGAGCAGGTACGAGTTCGACTCTATTCTCTTGCCCTGGAACTATATGCTATACAAGGACGAGCGTTATCGCAGGGAATTTGAAACTTTATTGAAGACGTGTAAGGAGAGAGAGATAGCATTCCAGACGATCAAGTCTTTGACTATGGGGCCGTGGGCTGAGAAGCCGCATACCGCCGAGACATGGTATGAACCATTCGAGGAGGAACCTGACATCGACCTAGTTGTCTCCTGGGTCCTCGGCCAAGGCTACATCTTCTTGAACACCGCGGGAGATGTTAGATTATTACACAAAGTGCTGGAATCTGCTAACAGATACGCATCAAAGCCAACAGATAACGAAATGGAGGAACTAGCAAAGAAAAGAAATATGACCAGGCTTTTTGTCTCTTAGTTCAATTGGGCAATTAAACTTCTCAACTGTTGAATTGAAGGTTTACGTTCACGCGATGCGCGCGAGGAAAAACGATAAAAAATGCCGCCTCGTATATAGGATAGGTGTATAGATTGAGTGCAAGCGACGTTAAGATAACCGTGTTGAAGAAGGTCAAGACGGGTGAGATACTGAAGGAGTACGGTGTCTCGACGGTTGAGGCTGAGTGCCCAGTCGCCAAGGAAGGAAAAGATTACATTTCTAAGGGTGGGCAGATACCGGAAGGTTTCTGTGGTTGGGCGTGGGCTGATATTCAGAGGGACGTGGCAGTGCTCGCTTTTGGAGGTAATTTCCCCTGGATTAAACAGAAGGGGAAGATGATCAGCTGCTGCACCGATGGGCTTCGCCCAGTGATATTCAAGCTTGAGCGCATTTAGTGTTTCTGAGTGATATCTATTTTTTTTTCTTCTGACAGAAGCGTTGTGTTTTACTTAAATTAGAGGAGCTATGTGCTCCATGAAATATTCTATGGACTCTGCTTCTGAGCCGTACGGGAAGACGATGACGAAGTGGTCTACACCGAGTTCGCTGTACCCTCTCACGAACTCGGCTGCGTCTTCTGCGGTCTTTTTCTCCCACATCTTGGTACCGGAATATTTTTCGTAAGGTGCTGTGGTTCCGGATTTTACGTCTTTTAAGGCTAGGTGGAGGCCTGCAGATTTTCTTATCGATTTGTGGTCTCGGCCTAATTTTTCGCAGTGTTTCTCGAGGACATCGAGGCGTTCCCTGAAGACCTTGAGGTCGGTGTTCCAGGCGAAGTTTACGAGCTGCGCATGCTTCGCAGCGACCTTGAGCAAATGGGTTCCCATTCCCCCGACGAGTATCGGTATGGGGTTTTGGACCGGCTTGGGCATAGCGACGCAGTCGTTGACATTATAGTACTTGCCGTGGAAGTCGGCTCTCGGTTTGGTCCATAGCTGCCTAGCTATGGTGATTGCTTCGTCGAGCTGTCTGACCCTTGCGCCGGAGCCTGGGAAAGGGTACCCATATGCTTTGTACTCTACTTCTTTCCATCCTGCGCCCACGCCGAAGTAAAGTCTGCCATTGCTGATGTTATCGAGGCTAGCCGCTATTTTGGCAACGAGGCAGGGGTTTCGGTAGCTCTGGCTCGCCACCATGGGGCCGAAGCGCAGTTTCTTGGTGTCTACGGCGATTGCTGTGAGAAGGGTCCAAGCTTCGAGGCAGTCTACGTCGACAGCATCGGGGCGGATTAGAAAGTGGTCGGATGCCCATAGGCTCTCGAAGCCTGCAGCTTCGGCTCGCTGCGCTACCTCTTTGAGGTATGGATACGTGTACCCAAATTGGGGTTCTATCTGTACACCATAGTCGATTTTCAAATTACTCTAGTATAGTTATGAGCGTGCCTCCTAATATCGTTACTAGAATCGCTTATTTTATGAATCCCGGGGGGAGTTGATGCTCAGGTTGTTATATGGAATTATGATTGATTATCTTGATTGATATGAGTGTCTGGCCGGACTCTAAGAAGATGGCTGTTGTTCTCAGCTTCGATCTTGACGCGGAGTCTTTGTGGATTGCGCGTGACCCGAAAAACCGGGATAGACCCGTTACTCTCTCTCAGGGGGAGTATGGTCCGAGAATGGGGGTCCCCAGGATCCTGCGGCTCTTGAAGAAGTATGACTTAAAGGCTACTTTCTTTGTGACGGGTTGGGCTATGGAGCATTACCCGAAGGTTGTGGAGGAGATCGTGGCTAATGGCCACGAGGTCGGCCATCACGGGTATCACCATGAGTGGCTGGATAACGTTAGCCTTGATGAAGAGAAGTCGATCATGGCGCATGGAATCTCTCTAATTAAGGAGTTTGTATCGGAGGGACCATTCGGGTACAGATCGCCAAGCTGGGAGTTCACCTCCAATACTATCAGGTTGCTTAGAGATAACCGCTTCAAATACACGAGCAACATGATGAACAGTGACCTGCCTTACCTGCACAGGTTAGATGGTGTGGAGATACCACTTGTTGAGGTGCCTGTTAGCTGGGTGATGGATGATGCCCCATATTTCCTTTACAGTACACGTCTTATAGGTAGAACGATTACGGATCCCATGAATGTCTACTCGATCTGGGAGCAGGAATACAGTGGATTTTATGAGGAGAGTCTCTGCTTCGTGTTGACGATGCACCCTCAGATTATTGGCAGACCGTCAAGGATAGCGATGCTTGAGAAGCTCATCAGGAGGATGAGGTCTGACCCAGGAGTTTGGTTCGCTCAGGGTAGTGAAGTCGCAGATCATTGGCTTAGGGAGCATCGGTGATCAGGCTGCGTGGCTGGATTTGAGCATCTTAGCCACCTGTGCAACCTTTCTGCCGAGGCCTCTCGCTGATCTTAAGCCGAGTTCATCCTCGAGGACGGCGTTTATTATTCTACTTCTCTTCGGGTATGTGACAGCGCCTCCACCGTAGTAGCATCCGGGCGTCTCCTGGGGGCCTGAACCGACAACAATCATGTCGTGTACCAGAAAGTAATTGTGGATCATCTGGATCGACGTTTCCTGCCCACCGTTCCTGTTGTACCCTATGGCTATTGCTCCACCAACCTTGTTTGACAGCCCTCCTCCGTATCCTGTTTTTGCGTATCTGACGAATGGTTCCGTTCTATCGAGGAAGACTTTGAGTTCGCCTGTGATCCCTCCGAAGTAGACGGGGCTACCTATGATTATGCCGTCACTGTCGGCTAGTTGTGGGTAGATATTCTCCATGTCATCGTTGAAGGTTGGGCATGCGCGGTCCCCGGTCTTCTCGTCAAAGCACCTGAAGCAGGCTATGCAGGGTTTGATCATGAGAGAAGCTATGTGTAGAAGGTCTGTCTCTATGTTATCTAGTTCTTGAGCAGATTTTAATGCCTCTTTGAGTAGTATTTCGGTGTTTCCTCGTCTTGGGCTCCCATTTATCCCGAGTATCTTTACAGGTTTTTTGTTGTCGGTCATCCTCAATCTTCTCAAATCTCTGTTAACTATTAAGTTCATGATTATCGTTTAATATCTTTAGAGAGGGTCGAAAATTGAGTAAAGCTACACACCTAGTTGACCACGTTGACGGGAGATCAGCGACAGATCTTCTAAGGACTATGATTAGAACGCAGAGTGTGAACCCTCCGGGAGGGGAGAAAAAGTGTGCGGATGTTGTTTATGAGAAGCTCAGCGGTTTGGGCCTCGATGTCGAATTCGTTGAGAAAGAGCCTGGGAGGACTAATGTTGTCGCTAGGATTAAGGGTGCTAGGGGAACCCCGGTTTTATTATATAACGGGCACATAGATGTTGTCCCACCAGGGAATGGGTGGAGTCGTGATCCCTTTGGCGGAGAGATCTCTGAGGGAAGACTCTGGGGACGTGGAGCCGCTGATATGAAGTCCGGCGTCGCTTCAATGGTTGCTGGGGTTGAGGCGATCGTGAATTCTGGAGTTCGGCTCAACGGTGATCTACTCTTGACCGCTGTTGCTGATGAGGAGACGGGTAGTCTCAGGGGAACCCGTCACTTGATTGAGAGGGGGCTAAAGGCTGATATGGCTGTTGTCTCGGAGCCCACGGACTTGAGGGTTGAGATCGCTAATAAGGGAATATTGTGGGCGGAGATAACGACACGTGGTAGAGGATCCCACGCCTCAAGACCCCATTTAGGGGTTAACGCTATCGATAAGATGCAGACGGTAATCGAGGCTCTGCATAATATAAAGCTCGAGGGGTGGAACGAGTTGTTCGATGTGCCACCACCCGTTCTCAGTGTAACCAAGATACAAGGCGGGACAAAGATCAATGTAATCCCCGATCTGTGCAAGATTGAGGTTGACAGGCGTCTGCTTCCAGGCGAGTTACCTGAAGCAGCCTTACATGAAATAGAAGTCGCTATGGATGAAGCTAGGAAGAGAGACCCGCAGCTAGATGTGGTGATCGCTGTGATCGATGAGTGGCCGCCTATGCAGATCTCCCCCGAGGAGCCGATAGTGGAGAGCCTTGTAAACA
>CAZIAF010000114.1:0-6777 GCA_964537625.1 uncultured Candidatus Bathyarchaeia archaeon | reverse complement strand
ACAGGTTCTGTCATTATGGACAGATATCAGATGTATGGGCTAGATTTAACAAATTCGCGAGCATTTGTATCGCCTGAGTTGTTATCAAACATCAGCTTTTATCCCCAAAAAGGATAAACGAATGAGTAGACGAAGGGTGAATCAATGACAGATGATAAAGAAAGACCAGCAACCCTCGACCTAACAGCAGTCGAGCTTAACGACCTCCTCGAACTCTTTGTAAGCATTTTATCTGAGAAGGCATGGCAATACATGGGCGTAAGACTCGCCCCCGGTAAGAGCGAAGTGGAGAAGGATATGACTAAGGCGCGATCAACCATCGATTGTATCGCATTCCTCACTGATAAAATCGCTCCAAACCTCTCTTCCGATGAGGCAAGGAGGTTGAAGTCTATGGTCACGGATCTCCAGCTTAACTATGTGAAACAAGTTTAACAAGCGCAGTCAAATGAAGATTCAAAAAGCAAGCTTTGCAAATTGCCAAATTTTTAATGATTAAGAATTGAATGTTGCCCGCCACGATTACCATTATTAGGCAGCCTTCTGTTTATCATTTGATTGAAATGAAATTTTATCTGACTGGATTAGGTAACCTCGCTGAGAACCAGAACCATATCACGAAGTCGATAGTTGAGGCAGATCGCCTCGGCTTCGATGGAGCGCTGATGCCCGACCATTACATGTGGGGAAACGAAATAGGACACAGCATGAAGAATCCCTATAACACCTTAGAAACGTGGACAACACTCAGCTACCTCGCTGGGAAGACCAACCGGATAAGCCTCGGAACCCTTGTGACGCCTCTGGGACTAAGGCACCCTGGGATGCTAGCGAAGATGCTGGCGACGCTGGACAACCTCTCAGGTGGGAGGGTGGTCCTCGGAGTCGGAGCGGGGTGGAGTCAGGTCGAGTTCAAGGGCTACAGCAGCTGGCTTGAACCCGCGGAAAGGGTGGCTAAGACTGTGGAGGCGTTGAAGTTGATACTCACCCTCTGGTCGGAGGAGAGTGTTACCCATCACGGTAGGTTCTACGACCTCGATGGAGCGGTGCTTCTCCCAAAGCCCTTGCAGACACCGCATCTGAGGCTCCTCTTCGGGAGCCAGGGGAGGAGAATGCTGAAGCTCACCGGGCAGTATGGCGACATCTTCTTTGTGCCGCCATGGGCTCAGATGAAGGCGGGTGAGATGATTGCATTGGTACGGGAGGCCTCTGAGAAGGCAGGTAGAAAGGAGCCGGCACTGATGCTTGGCACAATGGACTCAAAGGTGTACATTGCCTCCGAGTACGCGAAGGGGGTCGAAACCGCAGCTAATATGGGTGCGGAGTATTATACAATCGCGTTCCCGAGGGACGACCTTACCTCCATGAATAGATTCGCCGACGAGGTCATGCCCTCATACCGATCGAAGCCGTAACGTAACATAATCTGCATGAAGTTCACTCGCTCAACGCGCACTCGCCAAGGCGCTTTCTAGCCCTAAACACAGTAATCTGACCTTCTCGATTTTGAATTACAAATGTGCGCGAGCTCTGCTTTCGCCAACGGGATTTAACGAATTTATCCTAGCGTGCATGTGCTGGCACTTTCACTCTCGAACCCGCATCCTCAATGTGCCTATAAAGCTGCCAAATCGACAACCCTAATCCGTAGGTGTATATGACTGGATCGGGTTTGATCACGATATAACAGGGTTCCCCCAAGGCCCCTGTTTCAACCTCAGCGGCTTTATCCAGCATCATCCTAAGTAAGTATGAGCGTTTAAAGGCTCGAGCTGCGGCCTGGTCGTCGATAGAAATTACTTCAGCTATGCCTTGGAACTGTATAACGCTCGGTGGAACCATGCTCAGTATCTTTCTCGGGCAGGGGACTACAAAAGAGACATTTTGGGTTAGCCTTGATGTTGCTTATCTTGCGGGTCTTCATCTGAGTCATCGCGTAGATCCGCAGTGGATGCCCCGGGTCGGATACAGCGTATATCAGCCCAACCGAGTGCGACCGATTCTTGCTGTCAATCGTACTCAGAGTTCCGAAGGTATGTCCTCGGAGCATTCTCTCGACCTCTTCGAATGAGACTTTGAGAGAAGACATGTGTATTCCATGATCTATTCGAGATTTAACATCTGTTTTCACACAAGCTCATTAGTGTTATTAGTAGTAAGTTGTTTGCTTAACCTGTATTAGAGGGGAGAGAGAGTAACTAATGTTTAAAGACTCCTCATATTTCCCCTATACAAATGTGTCAACTCGCAGCCTACGTCGGAGATAGAAACGCCGCCCCCATTCTCCTGAAATCGCTTCTGTTACAGGAGGGTTACCTTGGAGGCCACTCCACTGGGTTAGCAACCAGCTTCGGCGGTAGCATACATATGGTTAAGGACATTGGATCTACTCAAGAGGTAGTAACTAAAACGGGAATAGCATCACTGAAAGGGCTCACAGGCATAGCTCATAGCAGACACACCGTTGACGCAATCAAGGATAGTAGGTGTAACCGCGTTCAGAACGCCCATCCCTGGCTAAGCGAGGACGGCTCCATCGTGATGATGCATAACGGTGTAATCACCAACTACGAAGAGCACTGGAGGAGGCTGAAGGAACACCATCAATTCTCAAGTCTTGTGGAGGAACTAAACTACATCACCGACAGCGAAGTGGCAATCCATATGCTCAGCGACAAGGTGAAGACAGGTATCACCCTAGCTGAAGCGTTGAGTGATACAACTAACCGCCTGACCGGAATGGTCCTACTGGGAGCCATGGCTAACAGCGAGCCTAAGACCGTGTACCTGACCAACTGGAATCAACCCTGCTACCTTGGGATCGGGAACGGTGAGAATATGTTCAGCAGCAGGATCGGCTTAAACCACGTAGAAGATAGATTCAACATATTCAAAGCACCAAACAATAGTCTCATTAAGCTTACACCCGGTGACATGGAGGTAACTAAGCTTGACGAGACTAGGAGCTTCCCTAACCTACAGATGGACATAGGTCTATTCGGGAAAAATGTTAGCAGGCTGCTTAGGGAGAGAGGCGAACTTGACAGCTTCGGACTCCTAATCCCCCTCCTCCAAAGGGGCTATGATGAGGCTTATGGTATCGAACCCGATAAGTGGAGGGAGATTGTGAAGCTGGGCTATGGCGACGCTAACGATCACTTCGAGGCTCTCGAACAACTCACAAAGTGGGGCAGGATCAGACGCAGCGTAAAGCAGAGGGAGGAGGCTGGCATCATTGTCCCTAGAGTCATGTGGAGCGCACCTGCAGATTGAAGCAGAATTAATTAACAATTTTCTTCGCTCAACTGATAGTATTTTGAGTTGGTGTGTGTGATGAGGCTACATCTATAGTAGACCTGATTAAGCATTAATAGAATACTCCACCATGGAATCTAGAACCCTAGCCATTGGACTAATTGTTGGACTTATTGTGGGGTCGTTAATAATTTATACTTCAATATTTATCCCTCAATCTTCTGTTTACGAAAAACAGGTTAAGGCGCTTGAAGACCAACTGACCCAGCTTCATATGACAGACCCATACATAACGATCGCGACAAAAGACAAACAGATCACCTCTCTTCAAAACCAGATTGATTCCATGAGTGTTGATAATCTAAACTTGTTATCCGTAAGCTTTTCACGGATTGATGATACGAGTAGCCTCATTAGAACATGGATTAGTAAAGCTAACAGCTCAATCGAGGTTGCCGTCTACTCTTTCACCCAAGACTCAATCACTGACGCCCTTGTTTCTGCGAAGAATCGAGGAGTTGCAGTGAGAGTCCTGATGGATTCCGGCACAATTAGTGACAGTGGAAGTGAGTTTTCCCGACTCCAAAAGCTGGGTATTACTATTAAAACTCATTCTTCTAAAGGTTTGATGCATAACAAGTTCTTCATTATCGATGGGAGAGTCGTAGGAACGGGTAGTTATAATTGGACAATGTCCGCAGAGGATGATAACGCTGAGAACCTATTAATCGTAAGGAGCGTCGCATTGGCCGAACGTTATCTTAACGAATTCACTGCACTTTGGAAAACATCATAGACTGGTATTCACATTCATAGATCGATCGCGATGGCAGGATTAAATCTAAAAACAGGAATATTCTCGCTTTTCCTTGAACCTTCATATTTTTTATCTCAAACATATGGTTGATTCTGCTGACACGAGTCGCGCGTTTCAGTTTTAATTGGACTTTGGAGATGGGTCATGACTTTCAAGATGTTCCTCACTCCTCCATAAAGCGATGATATCTTGAGCCTTAACAACATCATGTCTTCTCCTCATCTCAAGCAAGGCGTTATCATGTCGATCCTTACTCTCATCCCAGACACAGTCTTCTACAACTACCACGAAATACTCATTAGCTGCAGATGTGACTGTCGCCTTAACACACCCGCCGGTAACAACGCCTGTCATTATAGTGGTTTTAATTTGGTTGGACCTAAGAATCAGGTTTAGCCCGGTGCCAATGAAGCCATCGGATCGGTATTTTATAATGCGTGTCTCTTCTGGGAAAGGTTTTATCTCCTCAATTATTTCGTGGCCCCAAGTCCCATATACTGCTTCATCTTTCACTCTTTTAGGGTCCTCACTGCCCATCATCCGCATATATTTACGGAAATAGGGGGCGGAATCACTGAACCTACGAGGAAGGAGAGTGTCCTGTAAATAGATCACGGGAACACCAACCCTTCTAGCAGCATCAATTAATGATTTGAGGCTACTCACCATTTCAGGACAGGCCAGTTTGCCCTCCCTAATTACGAAGTCGTTTTGTACATCAACAACTACAAGGGCGGTGTGTGATGGTTTAACCAACTCATCCAGTTTTAGTAGGATCTCTTTGCCAAAATATTCAACCATAATATAACTTACAATTTAATTACTTTAAAAATTTTCACAATTCGATCTCAAATTTCATTTACTTAACACAGATAATATTTCGTACGATGAAGATTTTAGAATCTTATAGCTAGAGCTTTACGTGGATTATCAACTAATATCAACCTAATGTCATTGTCAGTTATCCCCTTATTCTTTAAAAGTGGAACGAACCTATTCATGAGATCTGAATATCCTGGACCACCGTACTTATGAAGCTCAGGTTTCCTATTTCTATCCTGACTGAGAAGCAAATGATCTAGCAAGCCCCTCTCTTTCATCTTAATAACTAGATCTGCTCGAGCTTCATCAGAAATGTACTGTTGCTTGCCTATTGTATCAAATTGTATCCAAGCACCCCGCTTTACCAGCATAACTAGATTATCAATATCCGGATTTTCATCAGCATGACCAACAATCAGAGCATCAGGATTAACTCCTTCATCCTCAAGGAGTTCTAGAAGTTGAATCCCGGCGTTTCCACCCTCAATGTCGAATCTAATTGAACCTGAACTATGGCTGGTAATCGGTGCACCGGTCTTAAGATGCGCCTCAGCAACAGCTTTTACGCATTTTAATTCATCTCCACAGAAATGAGGCCTACTCAATGAAGTTTTTATTATCCCGGCTCTTACATCTGTAACTTTATCATCTGCTAGGGCTGTGCAGCCTATAAGGATCTCCCTTTGAACCCAAGCAGAGAGTTGATCAACAGACAATTGCGAAACCCAAGGGGGCATACAGTCCTCAACATAGAACCCTGTTGACGCAACTATGTGAACACCCGTTTTTTCAGAAATCTCTCTCAACGCATAAGGATCCCTGCCCCATCCATGACATGTGACTTCAACTATTCCGTTGCCCCCATCTTCTCTGAATATTCTTACTTCATCGATCATGGTCGGAATCTCGTCAAACCACATGTAGCTTCCCCAAGGAAGTTTGTCCTTTCGATCACGATTGGATTTACAGAGACCGGCATCACAGATGATATGTTCATGTGTTAGTGTGACGCCAAGCAATTCAGAGTTTATTGGGCCTAGTACGGTTTGAATTATTGGCATTTCTTTCGTTAATAACTATGAGGATGGGTTGTTAATCAATCTATTTTCGCTATTCGCCTTCAAGTCATTGTGCGCAAATGCTCCACTAGAGCCGCAGAAGATGGCTTACAATAAAATACAATACACACTGGTGTAATTATGTGCACGCACTCTGTTCTTTTCATTAAATTAAAGCGAAATTTTATAAACAGAAATGCCGAATCTCAATACGCAAGTTTCATTGACTGCTAAGTAAAAATAAAATTAGAGGCTTTGAGACTTGACAAACAAAATGATGTGAACGAAAATGAAGTACCTCTATCAAGTTAAGATGAAATGGACCCCTAAGGCGATGAAAGGTGGGATGGAGTTCTTCAAGAAGTGGATGAAAGAGCATGACAACCTCTGCAAAGTAAACAACGTCAAGTGCATTTGGAGCGGTGTTGCCTACGGAACCGTTGAGGATATGGCATTTTTCTATGACACCGACCTTTGCCTCGCAGAGTTCCACGCTTTCAAAGCAAAGATATTCGAGATCATGGGTAGTGATCTTATCGATTACGGAAAGACGAGTTCGTTCTTGTCATGGACAGCGATATAAAGAACTAGTAAAAATCACGTCCAAATTTTTTTTTCAATAAGATTCATTAAAGGAAAAAAAAGCTTCTCCGGTGGTATCCTCGGCTTGTCCGAGGATATTCATTCCTCTATAAATAAATATTGAGGAATATGAAACATTAATGTGTACGCAAAAAAGGATGTGACGAAAAATGAGTTTTTATCTATATAAAAAAACCTGGGTAACCATAAAAGAAGAAGTCAAGCAATGTAAAACCGTAATAG
>CAZIAF010000113.1:0-6808 GCA_964537625.1 uncultured Candidatus Bathyarchaeia archaeon | reverse complement strand
TCAAATGTGACGATAAGCTACACGGGGAGATACCTCAGTGGCGTACTCTAGGCGCTTACACGATGTATGCGCAACAAACCATTTTGTCTATAGGCATTTCCAGTATTGCTATTGACCGTGTACTCTGTTTTTCTAGAATCGTTCGATACCTACGTTTCTGTCCTTGATCCCTAAGTCTCTAACTCGTAACCTTTTCCCATCAAACAGCACAGCTTCAGGTTCTCCGTTGTGTAAGGCTGCGACTGTTCTTCCCAGCGCATCACTTTTCAGTATGCCGTTTCCTGTAGCGGCACCCACATAGATCATCCCAGGGGATGGAGCAACAATCGGTTGTTGGTCCATGTTGTTAACCGCTCGTTGTCCTGCCCACATGTTTACTGGTCTTATGTCTTTGAAACATGGGAAGTACTTGATCAACCCATAGTACATGTTCTTATTATACACGTTTTCATCAGCTTGTGGATCATCTTCTAAACCGTATTGTCTTCCAAGATCACTAGTTTCTGCCACCCATAGGTTACCTTCCTCAAGATCCGCTTTCATGTAGATCTTTGCATCTGGGAGTTGGGTCATTGGAAGTTTTCCTTGGTTATTAAATCCGTGTGAATTAATTAATTTCCGAAGGTTTTGGTGATCGAATACAAAGATCATCCTCGTCTTAGGCCTCATATAACTATCCACTCCAATGGCGTCTAAGAGCCTCCCAGACCACGCCCCAGTTGCTACTATTGTTGTAGTTGCCTCAATTCTTCCCTTAGTTGTATCTGCTCCTATGATCTCCGACTCTTGCCAAACGAATGGTTCACCAGGTAGGCCTAATTCATTTCTTGGTTTGAGGATTAGTTTATTGACAGTGGTGTTGTACTGGATTTCTCCTCCAAGTCCGAGAAAAAGCCTCTCGTACACTTTCGCGAGTGCATCAGCGTTAACCATGCCGCAATTAATTCCTTGGACCCCTATCTCTATTGATTTTAACCCCATTTGTTCTGCTTCATCATCTTGTTCGATTTTCAGGTCTGGCAGTTTTGTTTTGAGATCCTCTTTGTCATAGTATTTTAATTCGATTCCATGTTTCTCCATAATACTCAAAGATTCTTTTCTTTTCTTGTGCTCTGGCTCACTAAGTAGATACAAATATCCGGTGTTATACAGACCGATGTTAACCTTCTGATTTTCCTGTAGTTCTTTAAACCATTTTATCGTCGACTCAGAAAGTTTGATGTTGGTGTCTGTCGTCAGCATATTTCTGTAGCCTCCTGCACATTTGGCTGTATTTCCCTGTGCAGGACCGGTGAATTGATCTATGAGCATGACTTTGAGGTTAGGATTTGTCCTTTTAATGTGGTATGCGGAGCTTAATCCAAGGATTCCTGCTCCTATGACGAGTACGTCTCTGTTCAACATTATTCATCTAATTGATCTTCATCGTTTATAATTTTTTGTTAATGGGTGAAAAACGGTTTAACATCTGAAATAGATTTGTTAAAAGAGGGGCAGAACGAATTCAGTAATTGTTGTTTATTTTCCCCATACTTTTTTGAATACTCTAAGCCAGTTTTCACCCCAGATTTTCATGATGTCCTCATCGGAGTAGCCCCTTGCTACCAGTCCTTTAGTGATGTTCGTTAGTTTACTCTCCCGTTCAAGACCTACTACTGGCGGTGGATACAGGTTCAAAGGCTTGTCATATCCATATACATCTGGTCTGTCTCGACGCCAATACATCATCGTTTCGCTACACCACCCTTCATCTATGCCTATCCAATTAGTATCTGTACTAATGCCAATGTGATTGACGCCAACCAGTTCAGCCACGTGGTCAATATGATCTAAAAACATGTTCAAAGTCGAACGTTTCTTGGATTGATCGAGGGAAAGTAGAGGTGGCCAAGCGCAGAGCCCTATGACTCCCCCTTTATCTGCCAATGTTTTTATTGTTTCATCTTCTGTGTTTCTCAAAGAAGGATTAATTGCCCTACAACTGGAATGCGATATAATTATTGGATCTTTTGATAGTTCGATGGCGTCATTCATGGTTTTATCGCTTGCGTGAGATACATCGATTACGACACCTATCCTATTCATCTCCTCAACGACTCCTCTGCCAAAGAGGGTTAGCCCCGTATCATGGGGTTCACAGCAACCTGTTCCTATCGATGTCTGGGAGTTGTAAGTGAGCTGTATGATTTTCAATTCAAGTTTGTGCAGTGCTCTCAGGAAGACATAGTTACTCTCTATCGGAGCTGCACAGGCTTGTATATGAGGTATAAGGGCAATTTTTTCATCCTTTTTTGCCCTTTTAATGTCTTCAGCGAACTCTGTGAAGACAAATTTATCGGAATTATTTTCGACAGTTTTCCTTAGTTTGTCTATGCCAATTACAGTTTTATTAAAATTTCCTGGAGAAATTTGGGGATAAGGAGACGCGTCGCTGCCTCCCTCAACATCTTGGAAGCAAGCGGTTACCCCTCCGCTGACGAAATCTGAGAAATAGGCATCTGGATGCTTAGCTAAAACTTCTTGCAGTGAATCGATCACAATCGACTTCTTGTGTAGTTGTAATGCATGTTCTTCCTCATCTTTTGTATATTTTATTTTATTGATAAATGCCACCTAATTATTTGTTAGGTTTACATAGTTAATATTTGTTTATCTATTCATTTAAAATCAAGTTTTAGCTAAATATGCGCATGTATTGAATTATAATTTCTAAACTTATACCTAGAGTGTAGGCTTTGGATTTTTGATCATATCAATGGATAATTTGAAATGTCTCGAAAAAAATTAGGGCGTTTTTTATTCCTCTATCATCTCTATGTTGGCTCTAGGAACCGTTACTCGATCACCGTTCTCAAGTTCAACCTCAAGAACTCGGACGTCTGACTCGGTCTCAACCTTTTGAAGTTCTACTGGAAGTTTAACGACTGCTCCGAGGGCCCCAAAATAGGGTGGCCCAATGATCCTCACGGGTAGACCTGATTTCAACCCCTCAAGATGCAGATCCTCTTCTTCGCTCTCTTTTTTAGTGTCTCCCTTAAGGGGAATGATAATCTCTGGTCGTATTACACCTGCTCTGATCTGGGTCGCACCGTTGATGCAAGCTAGTTTCTTTTCAAACTTTTTCAGTAAATTGTAGGTCTTTGAAGCCATTCTCATTTTGCCGAAACCCTCTGTCAGGATCACTGTAAGCCCCATACGTTCTTCCCCAGTAATCGCAACACCGATGTTGTATCCAAGGAAGCTGGCGAGATCTGAGTCCTTCATGCCCCCAACTATTATCCCTTTGACTCCCATCTTGACTGCTTTTTGTAGAGTCTGGCAATCTACGATGGATCCTCCTACAATGATTTTTCCTGTGCATTCTTCTGTTATTTGGTCCTCAGTCAAGGCGTCGTCTTCAGATTTGCGTAAAATCATCAGTTCGCCATGGGTTTCTCCACCGATCCCGAAAATGCCTTGGATTAAAGCCGCTTGTGTTTCGATGATTACTCCTTCCTTGGGTAGTACTTTTGTCACGGTTCCGGGTATGAATGAGTTGAGACTCAAGGGAACTGGAGGTTCTCTTAGGAGACATTGACCGGTAACATCGGATACGTGCTCTATTGAGCCTTCAATTGAAAGGGTGCATTCTTTTTTAAAGAGGCCAAAGAAAGTCGTTCTTCTTGCGATAACCTCTCCCTTTTTGCAGTATTCGCCTACTTCCTTTAAGAGATACTTTGAAAGGTTGAGCGACTTTCTCTGTTCTTCATGTTCCCCAGCTACTGATTCAAGTTCCAGCTGATAGGCTAGGTTCAGTACGTTTACCTTTCCTGGTAGAGAGGTCTTTGCAACCTCTGTATCGTAGGAGACCTTTTCACCCTCATTGACTAGTACGTCTCCTGCGATGGGGAGTTTCCTAACTTTAGTGACGAGTGTAGTTTCTTTTCTCTTCAAACCGGGAGTATATGCCATTGCCATAAATCATACCCCCCTATTCCTTGTCCTCCAATATGCTCTCTGGGTAAGCTTTAAGAGCATTGAACCATTCACGCATCTTTTTACGCCTTAAATCATCATTTTGGGGTATATCTATTGGTCTACCTCTGGCGTCTATTAGTATACCTACAACTCCTCCTTCAACCTTTGCTTCAATTTGTCGACTAGCTCCTTTTTTACTAGACAGGCTTAATGGATTAGAGACTCTTCCATCAATCTCGGCGGTTTGACCTTCTTTCAAATCTATTCTTTGTATCGTTCCATATTCAATTTTCTTCTCTATAATTTCTCCATCAGGCATCTTGATGTTTATATTAGCAATTTCCTTGCCATAATCTGCCTCAGTCATTTTTCCGCTGAAAGCGATGCACGTGCCTAATCTTACTAGACAATCTTTTTCAAAGATTTCCAGTGCAGCCTTCCGATGAACAGTTGATAGAACTCCGAGATGAGGAATCATGAACACGCTATCTTGGAACAGTTTTGTTATACCCTCTACTTGGAAGCCGTCGATTAGACCTAGCATTGATTGAACTCTTCTTGGCGCGTGTGAGAGAAGGCCCCCTGTTCCGCCCACCCACTCTATGTTCGACATGTCAATGTATGTCGAAGTCCTAATTTGCGTATTCAATCTGTCTTCCATAGACTGTTCTCTTCTTGCACCGAGAAGCGGTCTTGCCAATAACTTGTGGTGTTCAAGACCAAGCCTTAGAGCTTCTCGTGCCACCGCATGCTCTATCATGAGCTGTTCTAAAGTTTGCGGGATTGTAGTCGGCCTTATCATCTTATTTCTGAGCCTGTCACTAACTGTAGCACTGTCTATCTTGAAGGGTATCCATCTTAGAATATTATCTAGGCCACTTTCTTTCATTACGTTACATATACTATAACTCATTCCAAGATTAGCGCTCACACTGCGAACGAATTTTTCATTATAATAAGAGTACACATTTGTTGTTGCACCACCAAGTCCAACACCCAACAAGTTGGCGTTTTGAGCTTGTGCATAAGCTCTGAACATGGCCCCTTCACCGGCAGGAGTGGGCATAATGGGCACCGAAGTCCACTTCATTAATTGATCATATCCCGGAGCGTGAGACATGACGTGTTCCATGAATAATTGATGTACTGCGTTTCTTGCTGGCTCAGGATTTTCAACCTCGAGAGTTGGTCGTATATTTTCGACCACTTGGAGGGCGAATTTATCACGTAGTAATTCCTCAACTTGGGGTCTTGCAGCTACATTCCCCGCATATACCACGGGGACCTTAAACATCGCTCCTAACCGGTGTTGCGGGTTGGCTACCTTGATGAATTCAGTTAATTCAATAACGTGAGATATGCTACCTCCATCGACACCCCCTGCTAACAGAATCATATCCGGCCTAAGGAAACGCATTCTATCTATCTTCTCCCAAGGCTCACGGCCATCATCTATGGCAAGTACATCCATCACAATAGCTCCGGCGCCCAGAGCTGCACGCTCAGCGCTTTCAGCTGTCATTGTTCTGATGATTCCTGCCACTTGCATTTGCAAGCCTCCACCAGCACTACTTGTAGTTACATACAGGTCAACCCCTTCTTCTTCGCCTCTGGATGGAGTGATAATTCCTTCCGGAGACAATAGCTTATGACCTGTCAATTCTTCTACTTCCCTCACCGCATTACGTATACCAAGAGTCACATTTTCATAAGGTGCTTCAACAGTGGTTGGGGCTTCACCACTTGTAACGTATCGATACTCGTTTCCAATTTTCTTGAAAAAACGTGCCTTACTTGTAGTGCTTCCACAGTCTGTTGCGAGAATAAACCTTATTTTGTCTGTGTCGATGGACATAACACAGGTTAAAACTAAGCAGTGATTTAAATTTATTCTCAATACAAATATAAATCAATCATTTTCAAAGGTCATCCCTCACGTATATTCTCTTAAAAATGTATGAGGTCCATTTTTAATCTATATTTATTATTAACAAGAATAAATATTATTATCGAATTTAAAAAATAATATATATTTTACAGAGCTATTTTAAAAAACTGGGTTTATTTTTTTTTGATAATTAAATAAAAAAATTTTAGGAGTCTATTACGACCTTGATAGCTTTCGAAACAGCCTTGTTTGCTGCAGCTTCAAATGCTTCATTGATCTTATCCAAGGGGAACCTATGGGTGATCATTTCCGTTGCATGTAGCTTGCCATCACTTAAAAGGTCTGTTACTATTCCGAACTCGGGGTCGTTATCCCAATGATAGAAGCCGGACACTGGTACGACGTCTATCTCTCCCCACTGTAGTTTTTGCCAGTCGACCGTCAGTGCTGCACCGGGTCTTAATGCACCTATAAGTGCAATCTGTCCCTTCCTACGCACCATCTGAACAGCTTGAGGTAGCAAGTATGGGCCAGCAGCTCCACCAACACACTCGAAAACAATGTCCGCTCCTCGTCCATTGGTAAGCTCTAGCACCTTCTTCACTGGGTCTTCTTTTTTAGAGTTAATTGTCGCGTATGCTCCCATAGTCTTCTTTGCGAATTCTAAGGGCTCATCCATGACGTCAGTAATTATTGCTTTTGCCCCTGCAACGTTTACTAGGTCTAAGAGGCTTAATCCTATTGGTCCAGCGCCGAAAATGACTACTTTTTGATTCATATGAGTATTTGTTCTAGCTATAGCGTGGACACTAGTTCCATATACATCCATGATAGCAGCTTCTGCATAACCTACATGTTTAGGGAGGATGTGGCATTTTTCAGATGGCCCGACGACGTACTCGGAGAAACCTCTAGCAAATGTTTCGGATCTAATCGAGAAACACTCTGGACATAAATGGTATT
>CAZIAF010000112.1:0-6818 GCA_964537625.1 uncultured Candidatus Bathyarchaeia archaeon | reverse complement strand
AAGTTCCCCACAGCAAAGTGGAGGTTTACCAAGGTCCCTATGACAAGTAAAAATTAGAAACCTCTCATTTTTTAGTGTCGCGCGCGCATTTATCGTGTAGCCCTAAATCCTCATTTTATTGTTTTCTCACTTGTCTATGTAATAGCGCGCACAAAAAACTAGAGTCCCACTAGGAGAACAGCCATTATTCCGCTGAGGAAGACCCCATCGAATGTCCCAGCACCGCCTATACTGGCAACAGGTGAACCAAGTCCAGGTATGACACTTAAGTTCGTTAAATCAGCGCCTATGAGGGTCCCGAACACACCCGAAACATATGCGATGGTAAGAGGCGAGGACGATGGTAACATGATCGCCACTAATGCAGCGGAAATCGGCGCCACAAAGGGAGGCATCGCTATCCCGACTCCCTTCACGGGCCTCGCGAAGATGTGACTCACAACGAATACGATACCTATCCCGAATAACCCATAAAGAATAGTCGTCGCATCCGATCTGCTTAGAAGATAAAGTGATACGATTGAGGGTATCAGGGCCCCACCAACATTCACAGCCAATATGGTTTTGGTTCGACCATAAACTACCCGCGGGATCCTATATGAAAGGCCATAGAAGCTAACATA
Source organism: uncultured Candidatus Bathyarchaeia archaeon (assembly GCA_964537625.1). GTDB lineage: Archaea > Thermoproteota > Bathyarchaeia > TCS64 > TCS64 > UBA8941. The sequence goes on along the minus strand of CAZIAF010000112.1, from coordinate 6,195 downwards.
CTTCTCGGTCATGATCGGTACCGTAGCCTCTAGGCGCGAAATTGGGATGTTTATTGCGCTGCCTATGAGAGTGGCTGTTAGGATCAGCAAAACGGTGGCCGAACTAAAACCAACCCTTGAGAAGGCGGAACTCAGTGCACCAAGAAAGATGAAGACCGTAGTCATAATTAGGATTAAAAGGAGTAGTGCTATGAACCGAAAACTGTGGTGAGTGTAAAGCTCTACTCGACTCAAGCGATACCAACCCTGATGTTACCTGATGCTGGGTGAGAATTAAAGATAGAATGTCACGCACCCGACTCAAAATAGAGAACTGGATATGTGCAGCAGGCGCAAAACTAGTTTAATACACCCGACTAGGAGATACTTGTGGCTCTTATGACTAGCTCAAACAAACCCGTAGTTGCTTTGGAGAAGTCAACGGGACACTTCGAAGGCACCCTGAAGGCCCTGAAACAGGTTGAGGACAAAATTGCTACAGACTTGGAGGGAAAGAGGAAGGTTCTCATCAAACCAAACTTCGTCTCAACCAGCAGACAGCTCGCAGCCACACACGTGGACTCGGTCAAAGCCATACTTCGGACCATATCCCAAAACTACGATGGCGAGATGACCCTTGGCGAGGGCCCAGCTTTAGGGAACCTAGAAGACGCGGTCAAAAACTTCGGCTATGAGCCACTTATCAAGGAATACGGTTTGAAACTCGTAGACCTCAACAAGGACAGACACGTGGAGCTAGATGGCTTAAACTCCAAACTAGAACCAATTAAGTTCAAGGTATCCAAGACCCTGCATGACTGCGACTACCTTGTCTCAGCAGCTGTACCCAAGACCCACGACACGGTCATCGCCACCCTCTCAATCAAGAACATCGTAGTCGGTTCACTCGTCAGCGCGAGTGAAAAACAGAAGATACACCAGGGATACAAGGCGATCAACATCAACATCGCGAGACTCAGCCAACGGCGAATGCCCGACCTCGCGGTAGTGGACGGTTTTGTCGGTATGGAGGGCGAGGGACCAGAAGACGGAGCCCCAGTTCATCTCCGCGTCTCATCAGCCAGCGCATATCCAGTCTCACTCGACTCAGTTATGGCGAAAGTTATGGGCTTCGAGCCGCTTGACATCGGCTACCTCCACCACCTCGACGAGTGGGAGGTAGGCGTCGCCAAGCTAAGCGGAGTCACTGTGGTTGGCCAAACCATAGCCGAGGTAACAAGAAGATTCAGACCCCACTCAACCTACCAAGACCAGCTCAACTGGAGGTAGCTAACCAAAGCACGCATACGAAAAAGACTCAAGAACAACACAGCCACACAATATCCATGACGCCGCAGCGGCCAAACCTGATGGAGGAGGTGAACTCCACCGATGTACCCCGGGGCCACATAGCGATCTGGTGGATAGGACAAGCGGGATACATCATCAAAAACCACTCGGGGGAGGGTGCTGATAATCGACGCGTACCTATCAGGAGGCGACACTCGCATGATACCTCCACCCATCAAACCCGAAGAAATAAAATGCGACCTCTTCCTGACAACACACAACCACCTCGACCACACAGACCATGAATCCATTGAGAAGATCCCAGAGGATAACATAGAGACCTTCATCGGACCCAGAAACGTCGCAGCCAACCTAACCAAACACGGGATAGACGAGAGAAGGATCCGCGAAGTCAACGTGGGAGAAGAAATCACCCACCGAGACATCCGCATCATGGGAACCTTCTGCATCCCAACCGACGACACGGTTCTCGACTCTGAAGGCTACCTCATCACGACCGAGGACGGAATAAACATCTACCACACAGGCGACACGGGCTTCCACGACTTCCTCTTCTACCTCAGCAGGCACCCAATAGACGTCATGCTTGTCTGCATAAACGGCGGCATGGGAAACATGGGAATCGACGAAGCCATCAAACTAACCCGGCTGCTCCGCCCCAATCTCGTCGTACCCAACCACTACGGCATGTTCAAAGCAAACACCGCGGACCCAAACCTATTCAGAACACGTCTCCAGGCTACAGGTGCAGAGCCACACTGCCAGATCCTACAAGTAGGGGAAAAATTCTTCTACCCTCCATGAGCTCACGCACTCGTAGTTCATATTTTCTCTGGAGTACACGCGCGTCCGAGAGTTGCAAGCGTTGACGTAGATGGAGGCGTCTCCAAAGAGATTAGGGATCCCCTAGCATCTAGTTAATTCAAGTCTTAGCACGCGCCGAGACATAGACGTCCGAGATACTTTTTAAATTAAATAAAGACGACGCCTTTAGCGCCCTTTAGATCCTCTTCGCTGGTATAGAGTTCTGCGCCATAATGTATAGCAGTCGCATAGACCACTGCATCGGCCATGTGTAGCCCAAACATTCGGCTGTAGTCAGCAACCTCGAGAGAGAGGGACTGGTCAATAGGCACGACAAGAGTCTGGCCAATGGCGGCCACTGCTTCCAAAGCGCTCTGCTCGTTCACAGCCTGTTTAATCTTCTTGTAAACCTCGTAGAGCACCATCGACGAGGTGACTATCTCAGAGGGGGCAGTCTTCTCAATGACCGCATTGTAAAAGTTGGCCTTGGGACCGTTAGTGAAGCGCTCAATCCATCCATAGGAGTCGACTGAGATCAATGTCTATCCTACTCATCCCTAAGGTCACTGGTATCGATGCCCGACACCATGCTTTTCGTAGCCTCTAGCGGCTTGATTGGAATATAATGAATTATATTGTGCTTTACGATGACGGCCATTCTGTCACCCGGCTTTATTCCCGCCGCCCGCCTCACCTTCTCAGGGATGATGACTTGGTACTTGCTGAAAACAGTGACTGACTCCATCGATCCTCTAACTGTAAAACAGTTAGCCTATCGAATTAAATGTGTCGCGCATGACCCTGTGCTCGAATATTAGCCGATAGGATCACGCGCATATAGAACTGTCAGCATCCAAGATCAGCTATTATCTGATAGGCTCCAGTGAGAGCAGCAATCTAAGCTTTAATGCACCGGATTAACAAAGTCCAAACCACACTGCTCAGCATATACACTAATCGCATCTACAATCTGCTTAGATGGCAACTGTAAACTAATCTGTCCCGATTGCTCTCCAATATGCAATTCACCACACCAAAACACCGACTCACCCCTAGGAAGCCGGCTTAGTACATCCTTAACCGCATCCAAACCAACCACATGAATATTCACCCAACCGATTTCGGAGATAAAATCCTCCTCAGAAGTAATTTCCTCCATAGTCTTGACACGATTAGTGCCCGTGATGATAGTATAGTGCCACTGACCGTTTTCTTCCCACGAATACAGCTCATATCCTTTCATAGAGCGCGGTAGTTTATCCACCGCAGTCAACGACAGCTTAGTGATTAACTTGTCTGCCTTCCCCAGCGACTGCAACACCTTCACATTATTCCTGGGATCTTCACCGCCATAGAAAGAAGAGGAGGGATAGCCCAACTCCAGCACTATTATTTTCTGCTCCTGAGGGCCTAACGGCTTCCAAATGGTAACTCCGTCGAATGACATGGAGGATACTGGTGTCCAAAAAGCTCCCCAGTATATAGGTTCCTTATTTATGCAAACCACAAATGATTTTCCCCTAACTGGTACATCCAGCTCAAAGATGCGATCAAAGGCACTTGGCGTTAGTTTCATCTCGTGTGTCTGAGTATTATACGAGATGATATTTTCAACAGATACAATGGGCTGATCTGAGAGTTCGACATGGCTTAAAGTCTCCATCTTGGCCGGCGGAATATCTTCCCGGGTTAAGTATATCGCAAACCCTTCACCCTTCGTAGCAGCTGAGTAACCGCCGTATACGATAAAAATGAGAAGAACACAAGATATAACAACTGAGAGTTTTAGAAAAATTTTTTCCATTATTCATCTCATCGATACTTCTATTTCTACTGATTTAACTTATCGACGCCACAATTAAAACACAGCTCATTATGACCACATACCACCTCGCCAAATTCAGTGTGCGTCCACTCACACCTAACAACCAAAATGGTTAAGTGTCATTCTTTGCCTTCGCGTTTCGTAAGCCCTCTTAGATAAATTGCTAAAAATACACCTGGAAGCATAACTAGTACGGATATTAGGAATATCACTTCCAGCCGACCCTCAATAACTACAGACGCCGCCACTGGAACAACAGCATACGCGAGATTGGACACCAAGAAGTTAACACTGAAAGCCATCGTCCTAGTCTGAGGTTCACTGGTCGACACAACAAGAGAGTTCATCAGAGGCATGGAGGCCGCGTAGAGCCCCCTCCAGATTACGTAGAACAATGAGACAAGAAGGAGACTACCGGTAACGGGAATCAAAGCCACCGTGACCGTCATCAACACCGTAACCAGTATAATCGACTTGTATCTCCCAAATCTATCTCCAGCAAATCCACCTAGCAGAGACCCCGCTATTCCCAGTAGGGCTCCAACCCCGAAGATCATACTCGCCAGAGAAGCCGATAAACCCATGACGCCTGTCAGGTAGCTTGTCAAATAGGTCAGTAAGACCATTGAAGCAGCCTCCAATATGGCGCTTAATGCGACGACGATCAAAAAGCCTCTTTTAAGAATCGATCGTGAGACCTCTCTGAGTGAACTATGGGAAACGTCTACGCCTCGGGGTGTTGCGCGTCTACGCATGAAAATGAATGTATAGACTGCACCTAGGAGTATGATTGGAACCCATATGTAGAAGCCAGCTCTCCAACCCCATACGAGTAAGATGATCCCCAGCGTGATTAGTCCAATGGCGGAGCCGAGGCTCCCCCCCGCCATCTGCACTCCCATTGCTAATCCCAGTTTCCTTGGCTCAATATCACCCGTCACCTTGAGGGCTGGTGGATGATACATCGTCTGTCCCAGTCCGAGAAGCCCGAAACCCAATAAGGTAATACCATAACTGCTAGCATAGGGAATGAGGATGGCTCCTGCTGCGGTCAATACAAGACTCAAGGTGAGGATGAGTGTCCCATTTTTCTCTGAAACGAAACCAACCGGCAGATAGGCGAATACTTGGACTATGAGTGGGATGGAGATAAGGAGGCTCGCCTGTGTAAGGGTTAAACCCAATTCGCTTCTAATGACCGGCAGCACCGCTGGCAACAACTGACTGAGAACATGGATCAGAAAATGTGTTGAACCGATGAAGAATAGTATTGAAATATCGCTTGATTTCCAGGACTTAATCATCTAATCCCTCAACATTTTTTATAATGCTTACCCCGCAAGCGTTTGAAGATTATTCATAATCGGCGTACACGATTGAGGGAAAACCGAGGTGGCGCGTTGCGCACGCGACAAGACTAACAATTCAGCATTCGCATCGATCTGGTGTTACGCGTGCGGACTGAATCTCTCCATAGTATCTATAGCTGCATTGATCTTGTCCCATATTACCGAGTCAGTTAAACCGGCTTCCCGAAGAGTATAGCCGAGGTTACACAACCCTGTATAATCATATACAGCATCCTCCGAGAATTCCGTAATGTTCTGACGCATCGTGTGTACCATCAATGCGTGTACCCAACCGTGGGGACTTGGAACCTTGAACTCTTTTAGAGTCATTTTGACCTTCTCTAGCTCCTCCACTGTCAAGATCTTCCTAAGAGTGGCACTCCTCAATAGTTCCTCCTCCCTCCCCTGAATCTTCGACCTAATCCCGGGGAAGCCATTCGCCTCGAGGACATCAAGCAGCACCTCAACTTTATCCACCACCCTTACCCACCTCTTTGATTATCCTAACCAGCTCATTGAAGCTGATCTCCGACCCCAGATACTCGATGTGCGGCACGAACCGAACATGCTGAACCCTCATCCGAATCTCAGGATCATCGCTGTCGACATCGACCAGCTCAACAACGAAGCCGCCTGACAGTGCTAGTTTCTGAATCCTCGGCACCTGATCCTTACAGGCACCACACCACTTGGCGGTGTAAACGGTGACCTTCTTCGAGTCAGCAGGCCTACTAATTCGACACCTCATTCCTTCACTTATGGTTTTCACCGCAACGTAGACGTTGACTTCATCATTTACATATTAGGTGATTCACCTACACATCAATGTGGTTTGTATTAGAGGGACATATTCCCCTTCTCTTTCATGCCTAGTTACGTGCGCACCTAACTCCAGCAATGCATATACGAGCATAATTATCCCTTACG
>CAZIAF010000111.1:0-6819 GCA_964537625.1 uncultured Candidatus Bathyarchaeia archaeon | reverse complement strand
GCTCGATAGTTACACTGATCTTTTTCTCGAAAGGGATTGGATCTGGGATATGTAGCCTGTAGGCTGTGAACCTGCATAGAAGCAGATCAGCGAAGCTTAAGCCATGATACGGGGCAGAAAAAGGCCCATTCTGCCAGTACCATCCTCCCTGGAAGTAATCCTCTGTGCCTGTTCCCCTGATACTCGGCTCCTCTTCACCGTCAACCCATATCGCTTCATCCCCCTCAAGCATATTGCGGCTGCCCTTGTCATAACTCTGCATATTGAGTACACAGCCTGCATAGTGACCTATGCCTTTAGCTTCAAGGATCGTGTAGTTTTTACCTATTGAAGTCGGATTTTCCCGCCTCCATTTCGCGTGAAACCTAGGAGTATCTTTCGAAACCTTCTGTTCGTGATATTGAATGCCGTAATAGAGGTGCGATATGGGGACATCACCCAAGTTGGTGACTTCAAGCTTAGCGCATTCGCCGAAGGGCATCGGCCAATAACTCCACCATCCACCACTCGTAACACCCTGGATGGCACTCACATATTGCGAGTATTCACTGAACCCCATACCAAAAAAATCGCCATAAGGTGCCTCGACGCTCGGGTTATCCTCACCATCCCAGTAGAACTTGAATATCAGTTTTCTATACACATCGGGATCCGGGCACATCACCGTGAACCACATTCTGGAGACCCAGCCTCCCCCATCGACCTCACCGAGGCTCACGGTCTTCCCAGGCTCCACCGGGATGAAGTCATGGTTGCCTCCAGTTGGGTCTGTGCTGCTCAGCATTCTGCTCTTCCATCTTTTTCGTGATGGTAGATCGCCATATCCTGGTCCAAACATGATATCACCTAAGAAGAAGTTGTATGAATGGCTTAAGAAATCTGGTATGAAGAAGAGTATACGAAGAAGGTAGCATTCGGTACCTCTGGTTGATACTAGTGTGCTTTAGATTTTATATTCATGTAGTACTTTTTAATAATCATGGAACAGATCAAAAGTGTATGCATAGTCGGCTCAGGCTATATGGGGTGGCAAATATCACTGCAATGTGCATTACACAACTATCCTGTTAACCTCTATGATGTATCGGAGCAAGCTATATTCAAAGCTCGACAAAGCATCTCAAATGAACTTGAGACCCTTGTTTCAGTGGGAAAACTGTCTCCCGAAGGCAAAAACGCTACATTAAACAGGATAAAAAGTGAACCTGATTTATCAAATGCAGCTACGAACGTCGATCTAATCATCGAAGCAGTTCCTGAACGACTAGAAATTAAGAGAAAATTGTTCACCGAGCTGGATAAAATTAGCTGCCCAGACACAATTCTAGCAACCAACAGCTCAAGCATCCGAATCTCAAAAATTGAGGATGCAACAAATAGAAAAGACAAAGTTCTCAATACACACTTCTACTCCACTCCATGGAGAAGCCAAATCGTTGAACTGATGGGTGGTACATCAACTTCCACAAAAACGATCGAGCTCGTTAAACACTTCATGCAAAGCATAGAAATGGTTCCACTCCTAGTTAGAAAGGAGAGCACCGGCTTCATATTCAACAGAGTCTGGCGAGCAATAAAGAGAGAATGCCTTCACCTGGTCGACGACGGCGTTGCCACCCACGAGGACGTTGACAGAGCTTGGATGTGCATCTTTGAAACCGAATTTGGACCATTTGGTCTCATGGACAAAGTAGGCCTAGACGTCGTCAGAGACATAGAGAACGTCTACTATGAAGAATCCAAAGACGAAAGAGACTCACCTCCAAAGGTAATACTCGAGAAGATTAGCCGGGGCGAACTGGGAATAAAAACCGGAGTAGGATTCTACAATTACCCTAATCCCGCTTATTCAAACCCTCACTGGATCAAAGATAGCTAAACTGTTTATACTCTTTGTTAAGTCTACAAAAAGATAAGGGATAAGAACAGTATAACGAAGCTTAAAGCAACTAGGTTGTTGAGCTCATGGATAAAGTCATCATAACTGCTGCGGTTAGTGGTGGAGAATATGTCTCAAAAGCTGACACACCGTACGTCCCGAGTACGGTTGAGGAGATAGTTGAGGAGGTTGTAAAGAGTGTTGAGGCTGGGGCTTCGATCGTTCACCTACACGCAAAGAATCCTTTGACGGGAGAGGCGCATTCAGGAGACCCCAATCCGATACTAAAAGAATACATCAAGAGGATAAGGGAACGAGTCGACGTCGTAATAAATGTCACAACGGGTGGCGGACGAGTTGGTAATCCGCCGGATGTCTGGGACTGCCTCGTGAAAGCGAAGTGTCTCCTCGGAGAGGAGATGATGTCTCTAAACATGGGGACTATGAACAGATGGGCTGAACACCCAACCGGCGACGTTTTTCTTAACACCGTCCCTATGATAGAGCGCTGGTGTAGCTACATGGTTGAGGCAGGCATCAAACCCGAGCATGAGGTATATGACACCGGCATGATCAACACCTGCAAGCAGCTCGCCGAGAAGAAGATCGTGCCCGAGCCACTACACATACAGTTCGTGATGGTTGGAAGAACCGGTTTCCTACCTACTCCTAAGACCCTCATCTACTGCCTCGACCAGATACCAAGCAACTGGACCTGGAGCGTATGCGCCCTCGGCAGGAACGAGATACCAATGTGTGCTACAGCGATTATTCTAGGTGGCCACGTCAGAGTAGGCTTCGAGGATAACGTCTTTCTACGCAGGGGCGAGTTGGCTAAAAGCAACGCTGATCTTGTCAAGAAAATCGCTAATATTGCCAAGGATCTCGAGCGACCTATAGCGTCGCCAGACGACGCGCGCCAGATGCTTGGCCTAAAAAAATAATGGCGGATACAGGATAGACTTCAAAAGAACCCAGACGCTATTTGTTCCATGGATAAATCATATACTAATATTAAACGAGTTGCCTGCGTTGGAAGTGGCTTGGTAGGACAAGGCTGGGCAACGCTCTTCGCTCTACACGGGTATGAGGTCATTTTAGAGGACATCAGTGAAGACGTCTTGGATGAGGCACTCATTCGTATTGAGAAACAGATGCGATTCCTCGCGGAAGTTGGGTTTGCGGAAAAAGTTGAGATAGCACTTGGTAGCATAGATACGACAACGGATCTCGCATCAGCGATTACTGAAGTGGATTACGTTCAGGAATCCGCTTACGAGAGCTATGCTTCCAAGAAAGCACTTTACTCGGAGATGGACAAGCTCACTGACAGAGAAGTTGTTCTCGCCAGCAGCACATCAGGACTCATGATGTCTGAGATACAGAAAGCGTGCAATAAATACCCTGAACGCACGATCGTTGCCCATCCGTGGAACCCGTCTTATCTTATTCCCCTCGTCGAGCTCTCACCCGGAAAACTGACCTCCGAGGAGACAACGAGGCAAACATACAAGCTCATGGAGGATATCGGGAAGACCCCAGTGGTACTCAAGAAAGAAGTCCCGGGCTTCATAGCAAACAGACTCTCGGTTGCACTCTGGCGTGAAGCCTTGGACCTTGTAGACTCAGGTGTAGCGTCCGTTGAGGATGTGGACAAGGCTGTCCAAACGGGACCCGGTCTCAGATGGGCTCTAATGGGGCCATTCCTCACATACCACCTCGGAGGAGGGAAAGGCGGAATTGAGTATATCATGAGACATATTGGGGCGGCAAAATCTGAGTGGCTCGAAAATATGGCTAAATGGACGACGGTACCCGATTCAGCGGTTGAGAAGGCGATTAATGGAGTCCAAAACCTGAGGGTTGTGAGGGAAAAATCGTTTGAGGAACTCGAGAGTTGGCGGGATGAGCGACTGGCTAAAATCCTTAAGCTACTTTAGTTTCCATATGAGCGTACAGTCTTAGTCCAAAAACTGTAACGCACTAAAAACCTTCCCACATCCTTTCAAAGAGCTTCAAAGCCTCCTCCCTATTAATGCTCCTTGGATTCACCGTGAGAAGCCGCGTAATCTTCATCGTCTCATCAGCTATAGCCGACAGCTCCTCTCTCTTGACGCCTAGCTCTTGAAGATTCAAAGGTAAACCTAAGTCAAAGTTGAGCTGAGCCACGGCATCCACCGCCAAGCTAGCGGCCTCCCTCTCACTCAATCCATACATGTCAACACCTAGGGCTTCAGCGATGCTCCTGATCCTACCAGGTATTGCGAGTAGGTTATACTCCATTATGAATGGCAGTGCCATCGCGCAGCTGAAGCCATGTGGGAGCTGCTTCATAACAGCGAAACCATAGGCGACCGCGTGTCCCCCGCAGGTGCTTGAGTTAGCTATTGCAAGGCCTCCGAGCATGCTGGCCATACTCATGTTAACCCTGGCTTCGAGGTTTCCCCCTTGTGTATAGGCTAGCCTGAGGTTATCGGATACTAACCTGATCGACTGGAGAGCGACTGCATCAGCATAGCCGTTGTTCCGTAGAGACATGTAAGCTTCTATGGCGTGACTCAAAGCATCGAGGCCGGTGTTGGCGGTGACCTTCTGGGGGAGGCTCTGAGTTAAGGCTGGGTCGACGATTGCCGTATCAGGCATCAGGTAAGGGTTCGTGAGACCCGACTTCATACTTTTATGCGTTACAACGAGTGTAGCCGTTGCCTCGGAACCTGTTCCAGAGGTGGTGGGTATGGCTATAAGCGGAGTGCCCCTATGAGTAAGAGGAAGCCCTCCGATATACTCGCCTAAGCTCCCCTGATTCGTCCGCATAATCGAAGCCACTTTGGACATATCGAGGCTACTGCCTCCGCCTACTCCAATTACGATATCATATGGCTTCTTCCTCGCCAATTCTGTGAGAGCCTCAGCAACCGGCATAGTGGGCTCGGGCTCAACACCATTCCAGACATCGACCATGAACGCTTCCTCTTCGAGAGGTCTGCGGACCTCGTCAACTATTTTGAGTTTTTCAACGGTCTCATCTGTGACGATGAGCACGTTCTTACCGTCGAACTGTTTCGCTTCTTCAGCCACCTTTCCGACGGATCCGATACCGAAGAGGGTCTTCCTCGGGGAAAGAAGGGTCTTTACTGTGCTTGCATCAGGCATAGATCCCAACACTCTACATACTAATACCTAGCAAAAGAGTTATTTCATATTTACTCGTTCGCTATTTTCTGAAGGTCAACCATGATTCCCCTCACAGTCTAAAGTGATTAGGTTATGTAGGCAAGCAAGTGCGTCGTAAAATAACTTATACATCTAAGACTAATGGTTTGAAATATGGCTCATCGAAGGCAAGGTTACCGATTCGAGAATGATTGGACCTTAGAGGAGCTGAAAAAGAGCAACTATGAAACTAGGAATAACCCAGGGGTTACTCTAACTGTTAACCTCAAGATCGAAGGTGGGCAAAGAGTCCTTAGCTTCGACAAGGTTAAAGAAATTCTTTATGCAGCAAATAAGATCTCTGTGATAGACTGCCCATGTAGGACAAAACGTAAAAATTGCGATGCACCGTTGAATACCTGCTTTGATTTGAACCACATGGCGGAGTTCGTCTTAAGCAACAATGCGTTGAAGGATAGACATCCACGTGAGGTGACGATAAACGAGGCCTTGGATATACTTAAGATGACTCACGAAGCAGGTCTCGTTCATATGGCATATGTCAATGGGGATGAGGGCCCTGTGAATTCCATATGCAGTTGTTGCTCATGTTGTTGCATGGTTTTATCAGCAGTTTTACGCTATGGACTAGCTCCCTATTATTTGACTTCCCCGATGACTACCTTAACAGATTCATCTAGGTGTATAGAGTGCGGCGTGTGTGCTAATCGTTGTCAGTTTGGTGCGAAGAAGATGGTAAATGGTTCGTTGACGTTCAAGCCTGAATTATGTTTTGGCTGCGGTCTATGTGTTACTACTTGTCCTTCAAACGCCATTACTGTTGTTGATAAATAATTAACTGGTAAGGTATGATTAGAAAAACAAGTTACGATAAAAAGATGAGATCTACAACTTCGCCTCCATGTTTGAAATATTTTTGTTTTATATTTAATACTATCAAGAAGATGATACAATAAAAAGAGAATAAAAACGAGATAAAGAGAACGAGTAGTAATTAGTGATAGTTAAGATAGATTGGTTTGGCGGATACGATTACCCCAACACACAGAGCATGCGCACGGATGGATAAGTCAATAATTAAATACCGCAGTTACAAGTGAACTATTGGTGAAGTAATGTCGAAAGCACAACCGCACCCCGGACATGATAAGCATCTATGTAAGATGGTCGAGGATAAGACCCCGACCGAGAAACTCAAGCCCCTTGTGAAGAATCCGAAATATATCTGCAAGGGCTGTGGAAGAGCAGCTGCTAAAGCAGAGAATCTCTGCGCACCCGAGCCTCTTTAAAATCCTTTCTCCTTCCTTATTTTTTAAATTTTTTTTCTTAAACATATACTAATGTCTTGCAAAGATTAGTATTTTAGATTAATAACGATAGGCGTGCCGACGAGATCACCGGAACTGACCCCTCTTGTATATAATCAATTGAGGAGCATGGTCTCTTTACAAACCTAAGCGAGCCAAACTCCTTCGAAGTCTGCGAGCGCGAATAATTTTTGATATAAAATATCTACTTTCAAGTAGTTATCCTCTAATTATTTCAAGCTTGCAATCTTAATATTCTCGTATGCGCGAAATTCTATCTTGCCTGAAGAATCTAAAAAAAATAGTTTAAAAAAATTATTTATTCTTATAATTCATATAAATATCGATGAATGCTAATCCGATCACTACATTCAATACAGCATTTACAAGTGTTGATATAAACGGAATGTAGCCTATAACGAAAGAACCCGCTATTGAAACTACCAAGACAATTATTAT
>CAZIAF010000110.1:2608-6960 GCA_964537625.1 uncultured Candidatus Bathyarchaeia archaeon | reverse complement strand
TACTCGACGATCTTGCCATCCTTAATTTTCCCCGTGTATCCAACTATATCGACTCCTCTAAGGTGCCTCAAAGTTTTTGATGCTTCTTTCACTGCTGACTCAACGGCATCTTGAAAACCGGTTGAGGAACATCCAACGAGTTCAATTATCTTTACTGTGGACATTTTTTTCTCGGAAATTAAATGGATAAGACATCATATAAAATGTGTGTCTGTATAGCTGGTTTTTTTATGAAGAAATGTCTCAAATTCTGAGTGTTGTATGTGTGGATCATCGGATCCTATGATTAATTCAGTGATTTTGAGGATAAATGGGATTTCTTAATCCCTTTGTAGATAAAAAGGGAGTTTAGGTTCAGCTTTGTACCTCGTTAATAGTGAACCAATCCGCTGAAGCCTTGGCCGCCTCAACGATTGCAGATTTATCATAAGCCCCAAACTCTTTACATCCTAGCTCTAGGTAGCCCACCTTCGATGAGTCTACTTTGAGGAGTGAGCATATGACAGCGTCGAGTTCAATTAGGCTCGGACCAAAGGCAACAACACCATCGTTTTGAATTATATCGTAACCTCCCCAGGGAACCTTCACCTCACCATTCGGGTTATTCACTGTGAAGTTGCTGAAAGCCTCGCAGATGCCGTGTAACTGGAAGGTGGCTGCGTAGAGCTTCGCGATGTCGACGATGTTCCTATTGAGATCCCGGTCTTTTGGACCATGCCACCAACTCCTGTACGGGTCAGGGATTAAACCGAACAGGTTCTTAAGTGAGAGACTTGGATAGTTGCCTCCGTATCCCTTCACCCGCCCGTAGCTTATCAGGGGCGATCCCTTTAGTCTCCACAGTTTGTTGGGCATGAAGCCATAGATCGATTCGTGTAGTACCGGTGTGAAACGGGATTCTACTAATTTTTTAATCTTCTCTGGTTCTTCGGTTCTACCACTCCAGATCTCATCTGTAACATTGAGGTATTCTGCGTCGTGTTCGTTTATGACGTCTGTGAAGCCATAATAGTCGAGAAACCATTTGTCTTGCTCCTTGATCTCGTTCCATGTGCCATTTTCCTTAGCCCAGGACCATTCGGGGTGCTTTAGCAGCCACCCCCAGTCAACCTTTTCGCCTCTGCAAATTAGATGCAAAGAGCCATCATGCCGATCACCAGAGTACCCTTCAGTCACGACGATGTGGCCATCCAGTGCATCTAATAGCATGTTCAGTGCTTTGGAGTCTGTGTAGTTTGCTGGGTTTGGGCTATACCAGTTTGGCTTAACGATGTAAACTTCGGATTCTGGAATTTGTTTTTCTAGTAGTCTAGTTAACTCGGTTGAGTTACGAGCTCTTCCTAGAGTAACGGAGTCGAAGCGAGTGGTGTACATGGTTTATAATTATTTTTAATTCTTTTTAAGCAATGGGAAAACAGACGCGTTAATTATTTACTACATCACTTGGAGATATGTTAGGAGTTAGACAGCAGGCTCTCAACACCCCTCTTACAGAAGTGATATGAGAGGAAAATCAATACACCACCGATCATTATGGATAAGGCTACCATGCTGAAGAGATCATACCCTAATCCTGGAACCTGTCCGAGGACACCACCACTCGTCACGATGTGGATGGCTACAGGTGCAAATACAGCGATTGTTGCTAAACCCGCTAGAATGAATCCGATCAGGAACCCCTTCATAGTGACGTATCTGCTTCTAGCTCCTATTGTGTAGTCTGGCCACCTTGAACCGACTCCTAATCCGATGTAGCTGTTGATCACGACAGCCATCAGGGCAACGGCGATCGATGCGAGGGCATCGGTGAAGCCGATGGGGGCAAGGTACTCCATTCCCAGGATCACGAGTATCGTGACTGTTCCTGAGATTAACCAGGCGGGGGTGAGCTTTCCCTTCATCAGCTCCGTCGGTTTGATTGGGAGGCTAAAGAGGTTGATTAGGGAGTTCCCCTCCTGTCCGATACCGATCGTTGAGAACATGAGTGGTACGATGTAGGGTATGAAGGCAGAGAGAAAGAAGCCGGGGGCTCTTCCCTTGAATTCGTTGGGGGAGGTAATCATGGGTATTAGGAAGGAGATAACCATCACGACGGGTATGGCCATGAATCTCGCCATATCCTTCCGTCTGATTAGAGCTCGGAATTCTTTCAGGGCTAGAGCGGTTTCAAGGGGACTGAAACCTATTCGCGTAGGAGAGTTGGGCACGTACTCGACTGATTCATCCACCGTGATTGATACTGGGATTGGTGACCAGTATCTATGCCTTAGCTGGGAAGCAGCCTCGTAAATTGAGAGGGTGAAGATTATTGATAAGATGGAGAAGAATGTGGCCTGCGTTACCTCGAGTTTTGCTAGGCTCACCAAGGCAAACGAAGGCCATACGACGGGTATCAGCCAAACAGCCTCGATTCCGCCTACTATCAGACCTAGAGCCCAGTAAAGGAAGTAGGGTTGAAAGGCAATCTGGATCACAGAGAACAACAGGATAAGCGCCACTAGCCTCGATATCATTGCGAACCGGCCACTTCTTTTGTACACGGTTGAGGACACTCGGTTTATGGCTGCTCGAAGGATCTCTACGATGAAGGAGCCCATGAAAAGGGAGAGCAGTGATAACAACATTGTTACCGGCCATAAACCAAATAGCTGTAACTTCAGGACTAGGGGGAGTGTTACACCAGCTGCTAGGACTAGAAACGCTGAGTAGAGAGAAGTTGTTGAGAGAGCTGAGGCAGCTACGAACTCCCTAGGGGAGATGGGGAGCCAGTTCACTGCCTCGCTTGAGGAGACAGCTGAGCCTTGCCCGAGCTCAAACATCAAGCCAGCTAAGATTATGGCAGATGTCATAGCGACAGGTAAGCCGATTAGTGCCTGAATGATGATTGGAGTAACCATGGGGAGCATTTCGGAGGGTAGGATCCCAGCGACATACTGGAACACTGTGAAAAAAATGACGAATAAAACCGAGTCTATTGCGAGCATCACTCTGGGCTGGGAGAAGAAGGTGATCCTTGCGCCTTGGCTGGATCTGAGATACGATTTGAATAAAGCAGAGGAGAGGGATAGGACAAGGCTGACTCTCACAGTTTGAGAGCCTCCACAAGCTGAGCTGTATCCTCGCTGCCTGTCAGCTTAAGGAAGACATCCTCCAAGCTTGAGCCTCGGAGGCCAGCCATGGCTTTTATCTCCTGGACGGTTCCCTCCGCGATTACCGAGCCTTCAACGATGATAGTGATTTTGCTACAGATTGCTTCAGCTATCTCCAATACGTGGGTGCTGAATAGAATTGAGACGCCTTCAAGCGCTAGGCGGTGTAGGATCTCTTTCACGATCCTTGCGGAGCGGGGATCCAACCCATTTAGGGGCTCGTCGAGGATCAGGACCTTTGGTTTGTGCATCATTGCTGAGATGAGAGCGATCTTCTGGCGCATTCCTTGAGAGTAGCCGCTCATGACTTCGTTGATGTGTTTCTCCATTTGTAGGGCGTGAAGCAGCTCTTCGACTCGCTCTCTTCTGCTTGCATGGTCTAGATTGTAGGCTACGCCGACCAGGTCGAGGTACTCTGCTGCTGATAAGTACTCGTAGAGAAACGGTGTCTCGGGTACGTAGCCTATGTTTTTTCTTGATTCTACGGGTTTCGATCTAACGTCTACTCCGCAGACATCTATGCTGCCGGAGTCTGGCTTAATCACGCCGAGGATCATTTTCATAGTTGTGCTTTTACCGGAACCGTTTGGTCCGAGCAACCCTCTGATCTCACCCGGCTCGATGTTGAGGCTGAGATCATTTACTGCTTTGACTGCCCCGAATGATTTTGAGACCTTGTCGACGGAGATGTTAGCCATTTACCTTTTAGAGACTCCTTATGGTCTCAAGAAACTTTCGATTAAGAAAAAATTACTCTAAGCGCGCGCCAAAAGCATGCGTTTTTTTTAACAAATATAGGAAGAGTTGTGCGTTTATTTTCGTTTTTCGATGATTTTTTCTGCGGTTGCTGCAAGCTGGTCGGGAGTTAGGCCATATTCCTTAAGTAAGCTGTCGGCATTACGGCTGGAACCCCCATAGACATCAGGGACGCCTAGTATTTTGATGGGAACTGGGTACTCCTGGGAGAGGACTTCAGCTACGGCTCCTCCGAGGCCACCGTAGATTGAGTGATCCTCGACGGTAATTATAGCTCCTGTTGCTTTCGCTGATTCGACGAGGGCTTGGATGTCGAGGGGCTTGATGGTGTGAACGTTCAGTACCTTTGCGTCAATTTCATGTTGTTTGAGTAGGGCTGCAGCTTTTAGAGAGGTATCGATCATGGGTCCACAGGAGATTATAGTAATATCGTAGCCGTCCTTCATG
>CAZIAF010000110.1:0-2508 GCA_964537625.1 uncultured Candidatus Bathyarchaeia archaeon | reverse complement strand
TTGAGATTGTCGTGGGCAACGATGTTTCGGATCTGGTCCCATGCTCGGGCTGTGAGGAAGTAGGCGAAGCTGCTTGCGTAGGCACGTTTTCCGCCGAGGCTGAGTCCGGCAGCGATTACAATGAGATTCTGTTCGGCGGCTCCGACGTCGAAGAAGCGGTCGGGGTAGGCTTTCGCGAAGAGTATGGTTTTAGTGGATTCTGCTAGGTCCGCGTCGACTACTACGATGTCATTGTTTGTTTTTCCGGTTTCAACGAGCCATTCGCCGTATGCATCTCTTGTGGCTTTCATGCTCATCTAGGGTTCCTCCAGTTCCTTGCAAGCGATCTCCAGCTCGGGGAGCGTGCAGGCTTTTCCGTGAAAACTAACGACGTTCTCCATGAAGCTGACACCTTTACCTTTTGTTGTTTGGGCTATGATTGCTGTGGGTTTTCCAGTGGTTTTCTTCGCCTCCTCTAGAGCGTCTGTGATCTGTTGGTGGTCGTGGCCGTTGATGCATATGACATGCCAGTTGAAGGCGCGCCACTTGTCAGCAAAAGGTTCAAGTGCGAGGACTTTCTCGGTGGGGCCATCAATCTGGAGACCATTACGATCGATTATTGCGGTGAGGTTGTCGAGTTTTCTATGGGTTGCGAACATAGCGGCCTCCCAGATGAGGCCTTCATCGCATTCTCCGTCACCGATGAGGCAGTAGACTCTGCTGGTTATACCGTCGATTTTAAGTGCGCAGGCGATTCCTGAGGCGATACTTAAGCCATTGCCCAGGCTGCCACTGCTTACCTCTACGCCGGGAGTTCTTGTGGCGTCGGGGTGGCCTTGTAGCATGGAGTTGTGTTCTCTAAGGTGTTTGAGCTGCTCATGAGGGAAGTAGCCTCGCTCAGCGAGGACGGTGTAGAGAGCGGGGGCTGCGTGGCCTTTGCTGAGGATAAATCTGTCTCGGTTGGGCCAGTCTGGATTTCTGGGGTCGTGTCTAAGCTCCCTCCAATAGAGGGTAACTAGGATGTCTGTTGCGCTGAGGCTACCACCAGGGTGGCCGGAGCCAGCTCCGGTCGTGGCGCGTAGTACCTCAGCGCGTATCTTTCTTGATTGCTTTACAAGTTCCTCTATTTTCATCATTTCTTCACGAACCAGCCACGTATGTTGAGTAGAACGATTGATCGCCCGCCCCGTCTTCGAGAAAGGATCAAATTGTTGAGCACCTATCCTTGGGAGCTATAAAAGCTGTTTCACTAAAGGTGAAGGTTTTGGGGGGTAGTGCTATGCGTTGAGTCGGTTGTCGTTGTTTTTTAGTAGTTTTCTACGTGTAGCTCGAAATAGGCCTTATCATGGTAGCAAACCGGGCACTTGTCGGGAACTTCTTTCGCCTCGAGGATGTTTCCGCAGTTCCTACACTTCCATTGTACAGCTTTCGGTTTCTTGAAGACTTGGCCGGTTTCAATGTTCTTCAGTAGCTTCAGGTATCGTTCCTCGTGGTGGGCTTCGACTGACGCGATCTCTGTGAAGGTCTCTTCGATCTTGGCAAAGCCTTCCTCTTTGGCTATCCCGGCAAAGTTGGGGTAAAGTGATGTCCACTCCATTTTTTCGCCAGCGGCTGCGGCCTTTAGGTTATCAGCTGTCCCTGCGATGATGCCTCCAGGGTATGCTGCAGTGATCTCGACGTCTCCTCCTTGAAGATGTTTGAAGAAAAGCTCCGCGTGTTCCTTCTCATTATCGGCTGTTTCAAGGAAGATGGCAGCGATCTGTTCATATCCTTCCTTCTTGGCGACGTTTGCGAAGAATGTGTATCTGTTCCTCGCCTGAGATTCTCCGGCGAATGCTTTGAGGAGATTTTTCTCAGTTACGCTTCCTTTGAGTTTCATATTTTTTACCTCTTATTCACAGACTGTATAGTTGATCTTGTTTCATAGAATTTAAGAAGTGTGTAGGTGATGCCCACTGAGCTGCAGTGGAATTAATTTGGATGGACCCATTTTGTAGGGTGGTAATAAGTATCTGGAAGCCGTGTTCTGTTTGTTATGGTTAAGGTGTTAGGTGTGGTAGGGAGCCCGCGGAGAGGCGGGAACACAGAGATCCTTGTTAGGGAAGCTTTGGAGTCGGCTAAGAGTGTTGGGGCTGAGACTGAGATGCTCTTTCTAACCGAGAAAAATGTGGGGCCCTGTGATGGATGTGGATCCTGTGGAATAACGGGGAAGTGTAAGGTTGATGATGATTTCGGGGAGGTCTTCGCCAAGTTAGCTGGGGCTGATGCGATTCTTTTAGCGAGTCCTAGCTACTTTGAGTCTGTGACTCCTCAGGTCAAGGCTCTGATTGATAGAACCGGGTTCTATAATACTAGAGCCCTTGGTAGGAGTGCCTTCACGGGTAAGGTGGGTGGAGCTATGGTTGTGGCGTATAGGACGGGTTTAGCGACAACGTGGTGCCAGATGTTGATCTTCATCTTGTCGCAGAAGATGATTGTGCCGGGTATTGCGAGCTTCGCTAATGCTATTGGCAGCGCGCCGGGGGATGT
>CAZIAF010000109.1:0-6988 GCA_964537625.1 uncultured Candidatus Bathyarchaeia archaeon | reverse complement strand
GGATTATCAGGAGCAGGTGAACCGGAGTACTGGTAGGCTTGACCGGGCGAACAAGTACCTGATCCTGAACTCGATCCTTGACTTCATCAGGTGCCATGAGGAGTGGAGAACTGGCTACCGGGTGAAGACCCTACAGGGTATCAAATCCTTTTTTGACAGTTGGGGATGTGACTTGCCCAAGTTGGACAAGGCATCGAAGGGGTGTTTGAAGGGGACGATTAATTTGAAGGTTAGGAAACTACTGACGAATGAGATTGCCCGTGAGGTCATCACAGCGAGTGATCAGTGCCACCGAGCCATCTATGCCATGATGGCGGTATCCGGAATGGGTCTGGCTGAGATCGTGTGGTGGAGTGACCGTGGTGGACCCTATGACAGGCTCAAAGTGGAGGGTGGGGAGGTGATAGAGATACCTGTGAGGAGCAGGAAGGGGAATGTTGACAGCGAGTTCTACACCTACGTTGGTGGCACAGCCCTACGATTTTATGATGAATGGATGAAGATCAGGGCGGTGAAGTACCCGGATGCCAAAGCGATATTCGTAGCGAAGTCCGGGGAACCCGTTGAGAGTCTACACCTGAGCATGTACTGGGTTGCAAAACTGCGACAGCTAGGCATCTACAAGCCCCCGGCGAACAGTGGACACCACCAACGAAGCGGAATGAATGCCCATCAACTGCGGTCTTTGTTTAGGACGAACTGGTCTGAGAGTGGAGCCAAGGCACAGGTGGGTGAGTTCTGCCTAGGACACAAGCTCGACCCTCTCGATTATGATCAGTACGCTGCCAAGCAGGGGAACAGGGTGCGCCAGTATGAGAGGGCGTTGCCCTTTTTGGACTTCTTCAAACTACGTGAAGCGGACACTGAGGTGCTGAATCTGAGGGAGAGGATGACTGAACAGGACAAGACGATAGCGACCCTCACCCAACAAGTGATAGCGTTAACCCAGTTACTTGAGAGGAAACTGGGACAGGACATCCGTGGAGAGATTGACGTTAACATCCTTATGGACTTGCCAAAAAAGTATGACAAGAAGCCCCGTGAGAAGACCCCGGATTAGTACTTGTTACAGTACAAATTAGGTGACCACCGCCCAGAAACCAGATTTGGGAATGTGGATGACGGAGCGATGGTCAGGTATTGATCCACCCGTGGGGAATTTAGGGCTTATGACTTGTGTTGTCGCTGTTAAGTCAGCAGACCTCATGCGAGGCTCTAGAAAAGAATTATGGGATTACATGGAAGTGTTAATTTAAGTGAAATTCTATGGTTGAAAAAAGGGGTACATTATTACGTGAATAATACAACATGGGCTCAACCTTTACCACCGTAAAGATTATTATAAAAGTAAAAACAAATATATGTGAATTAAGCTATAGTTATAACTGGGAATGTGGATGGCTGAGCTAACAAAGTATCAGGATAATGAACAAATGTGGAAGATTACGGTCGCTATAAGCCGTGATCTACGAAAGCGTCTTCACAAGCACATCTGGGAGACTTACCCTCTCAAGGAGAAGGGTAGGCTGCAGGAGGTAGTCGGTGAGGCGATTCGTGAGTACCTAGAGAAGAGAGGCTGTTAGCCATTGGGGAACGATCCAGAGAAGGATCAAACTTACAATGACCGTAAGTTTGCCCCCACTACTACGAATATACTAAAAGACGAGTTATTCTTACTACTAGTAGTAATAAAAAAGCAGTTTGGGTCTGCTGAGGATGTAGGGGACAAACTTACAAAATATGTAAGAATTCTCTGGTTGATGAAGCATGGTCAAGAGATAATTGACCTTCTAGAAGACTTCGGCTGTACCACCCAGTGGCATCTGAAGCGGAGATTCGGATTGGGTGACGTTGAGGCTCTCCGATGGATCAAGAGGCTTCAACAAGCCGGGATACTGGCTGAGGCAACAGAGGAGACAATGATACCCGGAGTCTCTGGGAAGCACTCACCCATCTACCCACTGGTCGGCGTATCCCAGCAGACCATCGATGAGGGGATTGGAAGAATGAAGCTAGAGGCAAGGAAGCTACGGATGGCTAGGGGTGAACACCCACATGCCTTCAAAATATTCGAGGAGATCAGACAAAGAGTACTAGCTGGAAAATTACGAAAAGATGACATCTCCATGTGGAAAGACGTTCACCCGATACTGAAGGAGTTCGGCATCATAGAGAATGACTACTACTCATGTGGCGTTGAGGTTGGCAAACTACTCCGTGAGGAGGGATTCAGGGTTTGGTCGTAGGTGATGTGTACAGGTGGAAGCGGACACTAGCAGAGGTCACCCACTGCCTAGACATGGGTGTCAAGCTCCGTGGAGAGGAGTTCAAGGAGACACTCACCTACACACGACTCCATGAGGAGCAGGTTAAGCTCACAGACCTAGAAAATAGCTGGAATATGGGTGGAAGTTTTCAACCAACTGAGGGGGCAGAAAGGGGGCAATTAGGTGGCGGTTTTCAACCCCTAGAGGTGTCCAAAGGGTATCCGATACCTGCCCAATTGTCACCGATGTTTTCAGATAGCAACAAACCTCCCCAAAAAGGCGCAGAATGGGTGGAGGAAGGGTAGGGATTAGGTGGGCATAATGGACAAACTTACAGATGATGAAAGGAAATTCCTTGAGGAGCAGACATTCACCAACATGTGTGAATTCTACCGCAAAGAGCTACTGATGATTCACAGGACAGGACACGTACCCCGTGTAAACACAACCCAGAAGAACTTCCTCACATCCCGGCTCACCCGATACGGAGTGATTGAGAGAAGCACCAGAAGACCCCACCAGAGCATATTCTACCTCCTCACTGAGAGGACGATGAAGTATCTAGGATTGGAGGCGAGGAAATGAGTACGCTGACGATTGAGAGGATCAGGGAGCTTGAGAGTGTCATCAAGGCAAGTGAGGCACGAATCGCCCACCTCCGTAACACCCTTGAAGTCCTGCTCATGCCACGCACCCATGTCCAGTACCCTGATTCAACTCCAAGAGGAGAGAACAGGAGAGCCATCCTGCCCTGCTCAGGATGCCATCGAGTAACCGAAATTCGTGCCCGTGGTCTATGTGCAACCTGCTACGGCCGATGGAGGAGGAGAGTACGCCGTTAGTACCACATTAGGTACTAGGTGAAGTCAACATAAGTCTCCCAGTACTGTGATCGGGCTCCTCAAGGTGACATGAATGCCAGACTCAGAGAAAGAGAAAGCACGAGCTATGAAGCGCATCGAGGAAGTGGCAGCGTTTGAACGAAGAATGAAGCCCGTTGACCCGGAGAGGCTCCACAGGTGGCGTTCAATGGTACTCGATAACGTGTACCCACTCTGCACGGAGTGGCTTGAAGTCATTCAACTAGAGAAGATTGTAGTCGATGCGATGTCATTCATCTGCGAGTACAGGATGGAAACCGGGGAGGAGGCACCACGCAAACAAGTCAACTTCCTCATGGACACCGCCCTAGCCCTATGTGAGCAACTGAATAGGACGGGGAAGTACGTTGGCGTAGCCTATGACATCCATTTGCAAGACCCCGTGAATAAGAAATCGGGCAAAGAATCCACATCAGGGTGATTGCTAGTGAAAACCGACAATGCCCGACCGGGAACCACTGGCATTCACAAATACATCACGGTGACGAGCCGATGAAGACCGACAACTGCCTTACCGGGAACCGTTTCGGCTCATCACAACTCATGGTGCATACAGGGTTTGCCGTCACTTTCCCTGTATTCACAGTGAAGCCAATGAACCGCCTCAGCCACGGGAAGGCTTCGCAGACCCCCGTCCCTCTAGCCGGTCTTCCTTCGAGTAGGCGACGAGCACGGGAGCCTCTCTGGGGGGCTTTCATTGAAATCTGGATCTCACCCCCGGAGGGGCAACACTCAATGGAGGTGAATCTATGGTAATTGAAATATGTGGTCTATGTAAGAACTTCAAGAAAGCATCGGTGACTCAGCAGACTCTACAGGACTCACCCAAGACCCCAGTTACAAGGGTCACAACCGGGTTGAGCCACTGCGGAGTATCAGGTGATGCCGTCAAGTACAGTGACCCAGCTTGTCGCCAACAGGTGTAGGAGTATGCTGAAGCCACCGAAGCAGCCCCAGCCCATGCCTCTCAAGGATTGGAGGCTTGAGACACCAGACGGCATCGTATCCCTCAAGGTACAGCTTAAGCTCAAGGAGAGGGGCAGGTCAACCTTCCTAGTAGGATCGGATGGGAGGGTTCCCCTAGAGGTCAACGTACAGACACGTGAATTCGTTGAGAAGCTGGAACACCTCAAGGAAGCCTACCTGTTAGAATCCGAGACAGGTGACAGGCTCTTCCTTTTCACGAATCGGGAAAGTGTGGCAAGCTACCTCAACGCCAAGTTTGAGGAGCATGAGACATGGGCAAGAGTAAAGGAGAACTACATCAAATCCAAAGCCGAGACAATAGCGAAGCTCAGGGAGGTCATGAGGGACATCGCCCAACTTGAGCAGAGGATCGAGAAGACGGAGAAGGGCTTCATGGACTCAGAGGACAACCTAGCCTACACGAAGGCGAAGAATGACCTCATCACCTACGAGAACAGACAGCGTGACCTCAAGGCGAAGCTCAAAGACCCCGTACCTGAGAGGTCACTGGGATCAGCTTTGAGCATCCAGTTCGCTGCCCTTGAGATAGTGGAGAAGGGATCAATCGTTAACGCCGTTAAAGCGGAGAAGACAGCGATCCTCAACAAGTACAGGGGACTACCTGACTTTTCAGAGATTCAGCTATCGAGGCGACTGATCGCCTCAGTCACTTGGAAACAGTAACATCTCTATCCGAATACATGTTTGCGCTAGCACGCGCAATATTGAAATATAACATCCATTTCAAAATAAACATGCCCGAAGACCAGCCAAAACAACGTGGGACACTGCTAACTTTATGGCTGGTCATTATGATGATTTCAAGTGCCTTTTACGCTTACGTCTATATTGTAATAACTTATGCATTAGTAACCAATAATCAAGCTATTCTTAAAAGTTACCCCTTAAATAGTTGGACTATCCCGATTTGGGCAGCAACCTTATTTTCAATTCTTAATGTCGTAAACATATGCTCTGTAATTGCTCTTTTTAAATGGAGAAAATGGGGATTTTACACATTCTGCGTATCAGCTGTGGTTGGGGTAGTGGTCAACTTTGCGCTTGGAGTGGGTCCTACTTCCGTTTTTGGATTACTTGGCATTAGTATACTTGGCTCGATTCTGGCTCGTAAATGGAACATGCTAAAGTAGCTCTTAGTAACCAAAATTGAAAAAATAATATGCGTGCGCTAAACGGTGTTTTTCGATGAAACCATGTATTCATTATCTAAGGACCATTATTTAGAAACAATATTACGGATAAGTTAAATATCACTCTAAAACGACATTAAAACGAGGTTTGTGTGATGTTAAATTCTAAAAGTAAAATATTTGCTTCAACAGTCTTTGTACTCCTTATTTTGCTGACTTCAACACCTCCTGTAGAAGCTAAATATAATGTACTAACAGTTCCAGGAGATTATCCCACCATTCAGGCTGCGGTTGATGCTGCAAATCCCAGAGACACAATTATAGTCCATGAAGGGACATACCCAGAAATGGTGACTATTTCAAAGCCTTTAACTGTTATCGGGAGAGATGCAACAGTCGAAACGCCAGGTTTGTATGGATTTTCTATACAAGCTCCAGCCACAGTCTCAGGATTCAAGATTCGACCAATTGAAAATGGTTTAGCTCACAATGCAGGAATTCAGTTTGAATCAACAAGTTATTACGGCGGTGTAGCAAGCAATAATGAGATATTTTCAGGATTCTCAAGCTCAGGAATCGCAGTTAATGGACCTTCAGGAATAACCGTCAAAAACAACAAAGTGCATTCATCCGGTTCTGGCGTGTCATCATCGGAAGTTTCAGACATAACTATAACTGGAAACGTGATTGATTCAGTGGCTCATGGAATTGTTATCAGTGGACCAAACACAGTTATAACTAACAACATAATTAACAGTGGACCAAACGGAGCAGGAATTTGCGTTTATGGCAAATACAATAACCAGGAACAAGGCGGAAGTCTGGTTTTAAATAACAACAAAGTAGTTGCAGAGAATTATGGAGCAGATATAATTTTTACATCTAGATGCATTATTACTGAAAATAGAATAGAAGCGGGTAATGGAGGCATTTGCGTAGCAATTGCGCAGTCATCAAACGTCATTTTAAGGGGTAACACTCTTGTCAACCCAGTTGCTCAGGGTCGTGGATTAGACATGAGTGGATGCGATAACGTGCTAGTATCAGGTAACAAAATCAGTGTTGTTGAGTGGGGCATAACTTTCGGTGCCCTCACTTCTGCAATAATAACAGGCAATGAAATAACTGTTGGTCCAAAAATTATTGACGATGTTCATTATGGGACATATGGAATTGTCTTCGGCGGGTCCTCTAATTGCGTCATCTCAAACAATCTTATCCGAGGAGCACAATACGCAAGTATCTGGTCCTATAGTAGTCACGACGTAGTAATAAAAAACAACGCAATGACCTCAGAAAATACAGGAAGCATCCTTGGCATACGTCTAGCGAATGATGTGTCAAAATTTTACGTCTCAGAAAATATTATTACTGGAGCCTATTACTATGGAATCGGACTTGATACAGGGTCTAATACAAATACTATTTTCAGAAACACAATCACTATTACTGGAAACCCGACAGGAGCCGGAATCATTCTATCCCTCGATACTTTTGGAAATCTGGTGAAAAATAACAGGATTTCAGGCGTAAACGTTGCAATACAAGATGACAGTGGATTAAACACAATAATACCCTAGAAACAATAATGCCCATTTGTTAAACTTTCAATTTTAAAAGCTATAGAAATAAGTGGGTGTACCATCTAACGTATAAGAAATCTTATCCTCACTTCCACCTGACTCTAATCAGGTGAATAATGAATGGTTGATCTAGCTTTGCT
>CAZIAF010000108.1:0-6993 GCA_964537625.1 uncultured Candidatus Bathyarchaeia archaeon | reverse complement strand
CATTATATTTGCCAGTCTTAACATACCTTTAGGATAAACCTGATAAAAATGTCTTATTTCAATAAGTTAACCGTTTTTTTCCTTCTGATTGTCGTAATACTACCTCAAGTTAAGGCAACTCCAAGCGGAGGAAGTTTTCCACCGAGTTTTCACTTTAAATCAGGACAATGGTACGATGATTGGGGCCTTACACGGGACTCCGCTGATGGTAGATATGGGTATATTCCTCAACTGTCCGCGGAAACGCTTGGTGAAAACCGAGAGTTAGCCTATCGAATAGGGGTGAGGTTTCGAAACACTTATTCTGACAGAATTTCGATGGCTGCTGCGATTCTAAAATACGTTCAGACGTGGACTGTTTATGGCTATGACAGTGACAATGTGAAAATGAGAGGAGTCGCTCAAGATGAATGGGCTTGGAATGCGGATGAAATGGCGCATATGTTCAATGAAACAACAGGCGAAGTTGCAGTTGGGGACTGTGAGGATATGGCTTTTCTATGCTTTACTCTCTACACTGGAGCTGGAATAGAAGCTGCGATAGTTGATGCGCCTGGCCACGTCGCTCTGCTTATCTGGTTGCCCGATTATCCGAATGCAAGCATGTATTGGGATCTCCCTGAGGATGACCAAGGGGCTGGTTGGATTTGGGTTGAGGCGACTGGTTCAAATAATCCTTTGGGTTGGATGCCCTCCGATTTCTCGGATGGGGAGTGGACGGCTTATACTTTTAATGGGGGTGAATATTTTCCTCAACAACCGGTACAGACGAGCTCGGACTCTGTAGATATGGATTTAATAATTTTAGTTATTATAGTATTATTTATTGTAATAAGTAAAATTTTTAGAAGATAAATAAATGCATCTGATATTTAAACCAGCTTATATTCAAACATGTGCGCGACTTTCATTTGCTAAAGTAAAAATGGAGTTTACCGGCCTCGGCGTCCCCCGCCCCCTCCTCCGCGGCCGCCGCCTCCACCCATTCTACCTCCACCACCCCTGTGGCCTCCGCCTCCTGATCCTCTACTCACCGGCGCTGACGCTACTCTGATGGGGTAGAAATGGCTTCTCATTATAGGAGCGACTGATGCTACATCAATGCTTATCTTAAGCTCCTTCATCGCCTCAGCTACCTTATCCCCAACGCCTAATGCGGTGCCGTATACGAGCCAGCTACCCCACATGGATAAGTCCTCTGTCGAGTATTTTTTCATTTGGGAGAGGTCGCTGAGGTGGGCACGGAATGCGTCCCAGCTCAATTTTTCTTTGTAGAGTCCGGTTTTCCATCTGCCGTATAGTGTGCTTGGGAAAGCGAATACGACGGCAGTTTGGATGATGATTACGAGCCCCAGTAATATTGGTGTGAATATTTGGGAACCCACGTTGGGCTCTAGTATGAGGAGGATAATTGAAGCTGCTCCGATCAACAAACCTAGTGCTGCTAAGGGCCAAACGTGGTTTCTACCTTGGGTGATGAAGTCATCAACCATTTTGACCCAATTAAATATTTTACGTGTAGTTAGAGACTGAAGGTCATTCTGAGCTATTACTGCGAGGCTGTTGCTTTTTCCGCTGTTGATACTGTTGGCTAGTTCTTTTAGCGTGTCGGTGTCGAAGACAGTCTGCGGATTCGGTGAAGTAGCATCCTTAATCGCGAGCTTCCCAAGGAACTCTAAGACTTTTTGCTCGTATGCAGAATCCGTGCTTGTGTCGAGTAAAAAGATCCTCATTCCACCTTCCTTCTGCTCGATCCTGATCTTCTTTTTAGAGTGAAGATCAAGTAGAGTCGAGTAGAAACCGTTCTCGTCAAAGTCCCCTACATTCTTCCTGAAGATCAGATTAACCAACCACGGTTTCCTATCAGGGTTAGGCACAAAACTGAGATACTCTGGAACCGTAACGTCGTCCTCCTTACCGTAACGGTTGTAAAAACCAAAGAGAATTAGCGGAGCTGCTAAAGCGATTAACATTCCCGCATATCCCAGCCACACCGAGCCATTATACATTAGACTATACCGAGAGTTGGCACTTCGGGTCAACCCCTCGACGTTTGGTACTTCAGAGGCAAATCCAGTCTGGATCTGGTGAGCCCCTCGTTTCATCAGCATCTCCACCTCGACGAGCTCGTTCTCTGCCGCGCTTCCCGTGATTATTATCTGGTTACCCTCTCTCATCATGTTCATGCTTGGCGGATGAGGATAAATCTCCTCCACGTAGCCAGCGTCAGCGATTATGATGTTCACATTCCTGTAGGGTATGTGGATTCTAGCCAGCTGGAGGTTGAAGTGGTCGTAACTGGAGTCGTGCTCTATAGGGAGATAACTCGTGAAGACGTAGCTTATCGTGTAGGTTCCTGGCGGGAAGTCCTGTGCACCGTAGCAGCCTGCCTCGTTGCTATAGGCGAGTCTGGCTATCTCGTTAATCGCGTAGTCATCTGCTGAGGCCGACATGATTGTGACCTGCCCATAGTAGTCTTTGATGTACGCTATGGTTCCTGTAGGGGCGTCGATTGACAGCGGGGCTATATAGCCTTGGCCAGTTACCGGACTGAATGAGAGGGGGTCGTCCCAGTTTCTGTATAACATGGCGGTGTCCTTGGAGGTGAGCTTGTACACGTAGGTTTCATCGAGTTGCCCATTAGGGTGAAGAGTTGCTGTGTATGTTTCAACGACGTCGCTGCTTTGGCCCAGTGAGCGGTAGAGGTAAACACCGGCTATGCCGGTTACCCCAATGATTAAAGTAACAACTAACAGTGTTAGGATCTGCTTCTGCTCAACCATTCAGACACGACTCCACCACATAAGGCAGACAGTCACCCAAAAATGACCATAACCGAGCTTGTTGACAATAGGCTCGTATAGGGCTTACTTGATATCGTAAACGCGCCATCAAAGCACCAAATCAATAGTTGCAAATACAAATATAATTAATTATTCCTCCATCGCGCGCTTACAAAGGTTCGTCAACCCATTTGTATCCGATGTTTCCCTTTGCAACTCGACCTAGAGCTCCAGATAGATGAGGTACAAAGAGGAGTAGTTTTCGCCTATAAGCCTCCTCGATGAGCCACCTCCTGCTGGCTGCAGATACTATAGGTTCGGTTTCGAATGATGGGATCCAGTCTATATGCTCAATGTGAGCCCGATGTAAAATTTGGTCTGATGTGTAAAGCAGAGTCTCAACGCCAGACGACACCTCCGCTACGATGATCCCTGGGGTGTGACCGGGAGCATTCTTAACTGTGATGCCGGGACACACCTCTGTTCCACCTTCAACAAGACTCACCCTATCCTCGATCAGGTTCAGGTACTCTAAAGCCCAGCCCTTTACTATGGCGCGAATGTAATCGGCTTCCCTCATACTCATCACATACTCAGCGTTCGGGAAGGCGACTTCACCGTCAGCTATGGCACCCCCGAAGTGGTCCCAATGCCAATGGGACACGATTACAGTGTCGATGTCCTCTACCCTTAATCCGACCTCGTTGAGGCTGCGGGTCAGGAGTCCAGCGGGCTCATCTGGGTGTTCCTCGTTTTTTGCTTGGTCACCACAACCGGCATCCAGTAGAGTAAGGCAGCCGTCACTCTTCACTAATATGTAGTTGAAAGGCAACACTGTCGATGAGTTCAATCCTCCGTAGGGTGTCAAACATGTTTCGAGTTCGGCTTCGGAGGCGTCGCCAAAGATGAACCTATTCGCTGAACCGGAGGTCATTGACCCGATGGCTCGGGATCCATCATGTAGCACCCAGCACTCATAGTTACCAATCTTGAATACGCTATTACGTAATTCTCTCATCGGCATAATAAGTCCCAATATTTCAACCTCTTACGAAAATGTAAACCCACCTTGAGAATAGGTTGTCTATTGAGTCTTTGGGTTATCAGAAGCGAACGAAGTAGATGTCGACCTGATTTTTAGCATCAGAGTGCGTATGAAGAAGGAAGTTAATTTGTAAAATCGTCCAAATGTAACCTCAATACGAAGAATATGAAATAGAGTGCGCCCTTTAGTTTACTATATCAGAGTAGCTTGATCTCGGGCTCAAGAGAGACTTTAGATTTGATGGATTGCCAGACTAGACTGTACTTCTCCGCCAACTCCAATGCGCGTTGGATCCGCTCCTTAGTGCAATCCTTTGCCACTATTCGAGGACGCAGTACAATGCTGTCGAAGGTGGAGGTTCTGTCAAGGAACTCTTCAACTTGCCCCTCCGCTTCACATGTATAGCTTACGAGTTTTATCTTAAGTCGCTCCACACTCCAAATGAACATGAGCATATAGCAGGTGTTCAGCGCTGCAACGAAGGCGTCCTCAGGTGTCAGCACGCCTTCTACCCCCTGAATGGCTGCTGGGGCAGAGAAGGGTAGGATCAGCCCGTTACTTAGTCGAATCTCCCCCATGTGACCGCCTCTCCAATCTGTCTGGGTTTTATACGAAGCCACCTAGGCGGCCTCCTGGATTGCGTCAACCCTCTCCGCTAACTGCTCAGCTAGCCTCCTAGTGGTCTTCACATCCTTCGCGTTTAGGACTCGCCTGTTCTTAGGAGGAGAAATCTTCCACTCTTTGAGGGTCGCTTCAACATCAACCGCGTCAACGGGCTCCTTGCTGTATTTAGTTACTGCTTTCTTCGCGCAGAGCTTCCCGCAGCCGTCTACCGCGATCGTCGGGTGCTCCTTAGCGAAGCCGTGCTCCTCGGCCTCCCCCGCTAGGAACAATGGGAGGCAGATTGTGACCGTCTGGTCGGGGCGAAGTTCCTCTAATACCAACCGGGTTGCAACTCTGCTCATTGTGCCGAGGCTGCAGCACTCTCCGCTGCAGGAGACGACACCCACCTTAGGCTTGACATTCATCTAGACTCCTCCATTAGCTCATCGACCTTGGCGGCTATCTTCTCCGCCAAAATCTTAGAAAGATTCTCACCGTCATCGTCTAGGAACGTGACTTTCTTAGGCTTGAGACCTCGGTTCTCCTTCAATACATCAATTACCTTGAATGTGGCGACGACATTCCCTCCGCTGCGTTTCACGTTATTGAGAGAGCACTCAAGAGGACAGCCGTCTACAGTTATGCACTTACTCGTTGAGACCCTCTCTTTAGCCTCGTCGTCGCCCATAACCAGCAATGAGAGGCATAGGGTGTCAGACTTACCCTTCCTTAGGTCGTCACAGACTCGGAATGTGGCGTCGCGGCTAATCGAGCCAAAGGATTTACCTATTCCACTACACGGAATCACTAAGACGGGCTTCTTCAACTCTCACATCCCCTTGATCTTCTTAAGCTCCTGTACCACCTTGACCTTCATCAGCTCGAAGTATTCCTCCGCCGAGAGAAGCCCTTCGAGGCTTGAGGCTGATTTGATCACTACTAACCAGCCTTCTCCGTAGGGGTCCCTGTTGATGACATCTGGTCTGGAATCAAGTAGCATATTAGTTTCAGTGATGTCTCCATTAATTGGGCTTAGAATGTCTTGCACTATCTTCACTGTCTCGTAGCTACCTAGTAATCCGCCTCTTACGATGTTGGTACCGGCCCGCTGGGCTTCCATGAAGACTATGTCGCCGCCTCGCCGTTGGGCGAAGTCGGTGATGCCAACCCGAATTCTTCCACTGGATTCAGGCTTCACCCAGACCTCGTCTCTAGAGTATAATATGCCTTTCTTTACCTTGAACACGAATTTGTCTGCAGTGGTTTCGTAGTATTCACTCACTACTTTTTTCCTCCTTCTTTAACCCGCTTCCGCGGGGGAAGTAGCCGCAGGTATGCAAGCCGAGCCTAACAAGGCTTAGCATTAGAGGGACTTCGAATAGTGGTCCGATGACAGTAGCTAGAGCTGCTCCGCTACCGATGCCGTAGAGTGTCGTCGCCACAGCTATCGCGACCTCGAAGTGGCTACTGGACCCGATTAAGGTGCAATCGATAGCCGTCGGGTAGTCCCACCCGAGGAACCACCCGGTGAGGTATGTCCAGGTGATCATGATTGCGTAGTGGAGGAGATTAGGTACCGCAATGAAGAGAACAAGCAGCGGGTTGCCCAGAATTAGATTTCCCTGTAGGCTAAATAGTACTATCAAGGTGATTAGGAGGGCGACGAAGCTTATCTCCCCCATTCTTTTCCGGTAGACTTTGTCAAACCAATCCTGACCTTTACTTGGAATGAGAACTCTTCTGGTTACTGCACCTGCGCCAACTGGTACAAGAATGAATAGGAGAACACTCATGAAGATCAAGTCCCATGGGACGGGTATTCCGCTGACTCCGAGGTAGAATGCTGCGAGCGGTGCATAGAGTATTATCATTAAAACGGCGTTGACGGCGGTGTTGATTAATCCCTGGGCCATGTCTCCTTTTGCAAGCAGCATCCACCACATCACCATGGCAGTGCATGGTGAAAGTCCTAGGAGTATGACGCCTGCAATGTAGTCTGGGTGTCCAGCTAGGAATATGTTTGCGAGCAGTGTCATTAGGGCTGGGGCAATTATCCAGTTAGCGAAGACTGTGAACATGATTGGCCTTGGATTCTTGGCTGCCTTCTTCACGTCGCCGAAGGCTATTCCGAGGACGGTCGGATACATCATAAAGAATAAGCACACTCCGATGGGTATTGAAATCTGAGCAAACTTGAGTGAATCAAGGTATTCCCCAAAGCCTGGTGCGAACCTTCCGAGCAGCAGACCTAGTAGTATGCAGATGCCTATCCATACTGTCAGGTACTTCTCGATGATTCCGAGTTTAGCCTCCTTCTCAGTCATTTTCTCAACTTCATTCGGATTCCAATTGATCTACTTCCTGATTATATCCAGGTAATTAAATATATTCATAAGAACCGACGGATAACTTTCGAGGCATTGGTGCTCATTAGAGATTCAATGAGATACAAATCGAGATATGCACGTTAATTAAATGGATCCAAATAGAAAATAGTTTTAAGTAATTGCGCTAAATAGACTCTAGCCAATATCATTTTTTCAATATAAATATTTAAATTGG
>CAZIAF010000107.1:0-7071 GCA_964537625.1 uncultured Candidatus Bathyarchaeia archaeon | reverse complement strand
CGTTTAGCCGAGGACATTCAGATATGGTCAAGTGACGAGTACGCAATGATCGACCTAGACGAGAAATTCGCCGGAACAAGCAGCATCATGCCCCAGAAGAAAAACCCACTCATACTAGAGTCAATAAAAGGCTACTCTGCCGAGTCTATCGGCAATATGGTCTCCGTCGTCGCCTCCATGAAGGGTGTAACCTATACAAACACCTACGACCGTATTCTCCTGGAACCTGTAGCCGTAGACACGGCGGTTGGTAGCACTAACGTCATGGCGGGCGTAGTCTCGACGATGATTCCCTCGAGGAAAGTGATGGCAAAGAATCTCCGCGACGGCTTCTCAACAACCACAGACCTTGCAGATGCTCTTGTACGTATCCATATCTTAAGCTTCAGACAAGCTCACGACATCGTAGTCGATGTCGTACTCAAGGTGATTGAGCAGGGCATGAAAGTCAAGGATATAACACCAGCTCTTGTCGAAGAGTCCTCCCTCAAAGTCATCGGCAAAAAGCTCAGCATCAGCGAAGCTGAAATAGAGTCAGCTGTTGACCCTGAAGAGAATCTTTGGCGTCGTAACTCGGTCGGTGGACCAGCACCTGAATCGGTCAGGAAAATGATTCAGACTCGTAAGTTGCTTGTGAAGGAGAACACAGAGCGAAATAAGAGACGCCTCGGGAAGCTAGCGCAAGCCTACAATGACCTAGATAAAGCTGAAATGCAATTGAAGTGATGTTCAGCTCCTTAAAAATCGGTTAGTTGAATCGACTTGTAAAGGATTCGGAGATTTTTATTCGTCTTTCCGCCATCTCTTTGAAGAAGATGCCGCTTAGTTTCTCATCGTATCCGATCTTTACCGGGTGAATTACTCCAGGCATCTTCATTTGACCTTTAGCTATCATCTGGGCTACGATGCTGCAAGGGAATGCTGTTGTGCGGGCCATAGCTGTAATATCGTTTTTCGGGTCGCCGAAGTCTATGAACTCGTAGGTCCAAGCTACGCTTTGACCGTCTTTTTTGCCATTGATGACGACGCGCTGACATATGGCGTCCCACTCGTCGGGACCATACTGGAGGTACTTTTCGCCGAGGGCATACCAGAACTCAATGGGTTTAACCTCGACGCCCTTCACATTTATCGGCTCCTTGTCGAGGATGTGAAGATCCCTGAGCTTTTTCCACATCTCGCAGTGACCCGGCCATCTGATCGTTTGGGCATAAGCATCCTTAACTCCTTTTAATTTGAGGTGCTCAATCACGTCATCTAGGTTGCCGTTAGTGTACGCCTCCAATTTGCCCAATGGCTCGGGGAAAGTGATCTCAGATGGATCGCTGAGAATAGGGATCTCAACCTTCTTTCCCCTCCTGAGGATTTTAACGATGCCAAGGTTACTATTTACAGCGAAGGGCCAGTACCAGCTGATCTTGTAGTTAAGTGGATTGTAATAGGCGGGAGTCCCCTTCTGAGGGAACCCGCCACAGCCAACATAAAAGCCTTCGACCTCGTCAAGCTTCCGTGCGCCAACTCCACAGAGAACTCTGTCGGTGCCTACGTCGAGCCCGATGTGGGGCACGACTGTAACACCTGCTTTTTTCGCGGCTTCGTTCTGGCTGAATATCGTGCCGAAGTTGGCTGCGACATCAGTCCAGCTAACACCCGCCTCGATGGTTGCAGCTATTGCCTGATCACAGAATTGGCGAGGAAGAGCTGCAGCTACGATATCAAAGCCTTTAATGAGCTTGACGGTAGCCTTTTTGTCGAGGACATCTACCTTCTCCACGCTCTTCACCTTGTCACTGCCTACCCGGGTGACTATCGACCTCGCTGCTTCTACATTTGCGTCAGCTGCTACGATCTCTTCGACCTCCTTCTGGGTTATCAGGTCTTTTAGGAGCCCATAACCCATCTTGCCTACTCCGAGGACTAAAACTTTCATCTCTGTCTCAGGATGTCTTATTATTGTTCCGTTTAAAACATTGGTGCCTTAGACCACGAGATTCCACCCGGTTCGATCCATCTCGTTGACAAAGTTTACCAAGCATTCAACGAGAGCGTCCCACATCAAGGCACCCTTCTCGGTGGTGGCTTTAGTAGGGTCTCCTGTTACTCCATAGGGGGTTATCTCATGGAAGAGCCACTTCATCTGTATGTGGTCTGGTAGATTGGGTATGTGACCTTTGGCCTTGCTCATATTTACAAGCTCCGGATTTATTTTTAGCATAATGCTGGTCTCCCCTTCGCCTGCGTGGCCAAGACCACCCCATGCTTCGAAGGTTCCCTTGGGAAGAAGCTCTGCAGAAGTCACCCACCACGCTTCGAGAACTGCGATTTTCATCTCAGGATGGTCGACTCGATACTCTCTCGTCGCCGCCTCAATAGCAGATATGTTGCCATCGTGGCCGTTGATTATGAGCAGCCGCCGTATTCCATGTTGGTTGAGGGACTCTAAGGTTTCCTTTAAGACCCGGATCAAAGTCTCTGTGGAGAGCGTGATGGAGACGGGAAACTTGGAATAGTGACGGCTCATCCCAAAAGGTAGAGCCGGGATGCAGAGCATACCGTCAACCCTGTTAGCGACGGTGGAAGCCAAGCTCTTAGCAACCAATGTATCCGTCCCAAAAGGAAGATGTTCTCCATGGTACTCAGTCGATCCTACCGGAAACACAGCCTTATCATAGTAACCTTCTTTGAGGAGGTGCCCCGTCATCATCAGAAGTCGATTTTCGACCAAGTTATCAACCAAAGTAAATCTAAGGTCTTTAAACCTAAAGCGGTTTCTCCAGGAATCTTAAATTCTTTTTAACACATGTAGTTTCTGATATATGCCTGACGTCGTGAAAGCCTACAAATAGCCCATTAATAGCAACTTTGAGGATCTTCAGTATGTTGTCTAGGTTCTGGGAATAGAAGGCCTCGACTGGGTTGTGGTTAGGCGCATTTAATAATGTGGATGCTGGGTGAACCTGTTTTAAATTATGTAAAGTTTTAAACCTTCCAATCGAGTTTATAGTTGTTCCTCCAGAGAAGCACCCTGATTAGCATCACGATCGAGATGATGAGCCAGAGTGGGTTATAGATGAAGAAGTAGAAGGTAAACTGTGGGAGGCCGAAGGAATAACCGAGGCGTTTCGCGAAATAGTAGAAAACTACCGCGAATGTGATGTAGATTACAACTGCCGCTATGAAGAATCTTAGGAACGTTGTACCGAGGAGGAGAGCAGCTATCGGTGGGACGAGAATTAGCTCTTTTCCTGCGAGGAAGATTAGGAAAAAACTCGCCGTCTTCATGTATATAGTGTCGGGGGTGATGATGAAGCCGATGAGGAGGGGAAGGCTGGGGAAGATGATTAGGAGCGCTGCGACAAGCGTCTTTGGGTTTTTAATGATACTGTTAATTATGTCTCGGAAGTGGCTTTGAAGCCAGTGGGCTTGACCGATACCCCATCTTCTTCTCTGTTTAAACCATATCCGCCAACTTGGTGAAACCTTGTTTTGGATCTCCACATCATCTGCATAGCCAAATCGAAGACCGTTCAGATACGTCCTTGTAGCAATGTCAAGGTCCTCACAGATCTCTTTACCAAATCCGCCTACTAAGTCGAATGCATCGCGTCTTATAGCGAAGGCTGAACCGTTCACTGCTAGGCATCTACCAACGTAGCGACTAAATAGGAAATTGGTGAAATTAGCGCTTAAGTAATCATAGTTAATAATCTGGGCGATGAAGGAGTCTTGGATAATCTTCTTCTTGATCTCTATTACGTCGAACCGTTTCATTTCCTCGGCGACCAGTGTGAGGAAACCCTCCTGATGGATCTCGATGTCGCTGTCGAGGAAAACCATGGCATCGCACTCAGTTTCCATCACTGCGGAGTTGAGTGCCTCAACTTTCCCTAGGCGCGTCGCACTGACCCTAAAAGTTATTTTTCCCCCTATCGAGTCGATGAGACTCTTAGTTTTCTCTGTCGGCTCATCGACACAAACATAGATCTCCTTATCTTGATAGGCATCTTCACCAAGGAATCTTAGCAGTGGCTCAAGCTGCTCTGATTCCTTGTAGACGGCTATGAATATGCCTAGTTTCACTTACGGACGCTCCGTTGTTAGAAGAGTTGGGTTCTATGTGAGATATATCCTATTCTAATGGGATTATAGAGCGGAATAGCTAAGCTCAAGAATAATTTCCGTCGATAAATTCAAAAAGAGATAGTAAAAATGACTTAAATGTCGATGACATCGTCTTCTAATCCACCGCGCTGCTTCTTCTGAGTAGGCGGATTAACCTTCTCAAGCATCTCGAAGACGGTTTCCATTTTTTCGTTGCTCAGTATCTCCTTAAATTCCTCGTACTCTGAGATGTCACGAATGAGCAGTCCCTTCCGTTTTGTTGGGGCGCCAGATGCATCGACGGGATTAATTTCTATAGCGAGACGCGGCATCTGTCCTTTGTAGGCTGGTAGCTTTTGAATAAAGACGCTTGGGATTGTTGTTTTAACTTTTGCCCAATCTTTTCCAGTTGATAGAAACTCCTGTAGCTTCTCTGACATACTATAAACTATGTGGGTCATCTATTCAAACTTAGCCCTCAAAACACGCAAAGGGGTTTAAACATCGTCAGTGATCTCTACTCATGTCTGATTCTCCGTTTATCTATCAATTGAGGCGTTGGGGAGGTGCCGGTAGGCATGATTGTGTAGCAGAGAACGGTGTAGTTGCTTCTAAGCATACGCTCATCGGTGAGGCGGGTTGTAAAATGATTCGACGCGGTGGAAACGCCGTTGACGCCGCGGTGGCTGCGGCTTTCATGGATTGTGTGGTTGAACCCGCGATGAATGGGCTTGGTGGTGAAGGAATTATGACGATTCACCTTGCTACCGGCGAGAATGTTATTGTTGACTACGTTGGTCGACCCTCGAAGGACTGTACTTCAGATATGTATGAGCTCACCGAGGAGAATGAGACGGGTTGGATGGGTTGGAGGAAAGTCAAGGAAGAGGCAAACGTAATCGGTCACAGAGCGTGCGTTACCCCTGGCACCGTAGCTGGGCTGACGGCAGCCTTGGAACTCTATGGAACAATGAAGATTCACGAGGTACTTGAGCCAGCCATTAAAGTGGCGAATGATGGCTTTCCTGTTGGCTGGGGGACCTCAGGCTATATATTTCAGAGAATTAAGACCTTTTGGCACCTCAAAGAGTGGAGACGAATATTCCTTCATGACGGTCAGTTCCCTTACATTCCATTCACTTATGACATTCCAAAGCCTGAGATGTTAATTCAGAGTGATCTAGCGAAAAGTATGAGATCAATAGCTGAAAGTGGACGGGATGCCTTCTATAAGGGCTGGATTGCTGAAGCCATTGCAAGGGAAATGGCTGAGAACGGTGGACTGGTCAATCAAGAGGACCTTTTAATGTATGAGCCCATCATTTTTGAGCCTAAGCCGGGTTATTATAGAGGCTATGATGTAGTATACGATCCTACCCATGCTGGTACGACCCTCTTAGAGATTCTGAACATCCTCGAGGGTTATGACCTAGCCGGGTATGGCTTCGGTTCCGCCGAGTATCTTCACCTGGTAGCTGAAGCCATCGCGTTAGGTTTTGCTGACCGTTTCGAATATATGGGCGATCCCGACTATGTGAAGGTACCGCAAAAGGCATTTATTTCTAAAGAGTATGCAGCTGAACAGAGAAGTAAAATAAGCATCAAAAATGCTTCAAAGATTGGATTCGGGAAACCTTGGCCCTTTGAGCCCGACCACACTACAGCCTTAGCAGTCGCCGACAAGTCAGGTAACATGGTCTGCGTCAACCAGACTCTGGTAAACCTCTTCGGCTCCGGCGTCGTAATTCCCAGAACCGGTATCACCATGAACAACGCTATGTACGGGCTTAATCCTGAGCCGGGAAACGCCAACTCAATCAATGGCCGGAAGAGGCGCATCCAGAACGTCTGCCCTACTATCCTATTGAGAGGCGGGAAACCTTACTTGGCCGTTGGTGCACCAGGTGGTAGGAATATCCCCGTATCGGTGCTCCAGACGATCATCCACGTCGTTGACTTCGGTATGGGTATTCAGGAGGCTATAGAGGTACCAAGATGTACGCGTGAGACTGGAAGACTATTCATTGATAGCAGGTTTTCACCCGAGATTCGAGATAAGCTCGCCACAATGGGCCACGATATTGACTGGGTCGACGAAGAGCTGAGGAGCTGGGGAAGACCCGTCGGTGTAATGAGAAGTCCGAAGACGGGATTGCTCTATGGCGGTGTGACAACGTCCCTCATCGGCTTCGAGTCAAGGGTCGTTGGCTGTTAATGTATTTAGTTTCGGTATTAAATGTCGGAACTCCGATAAAGGGTCATATACGTATTTTAAATATTAGGGATTTCTAAATGTCATTTATGAAAACAAATCCAAAAGTAGAAACAATAGAAAATAGATGGGATATATTATATAGGGATTATCCAGAAATTTACGATAAATTTGCAAGTTATCCTTATAAACCTAAGTGGATTGATGTTTTAAACAAGTTATTTGATTTTCAAGGAAAAGTTGTTACCGACATAGGTTCAGGTTCTGGTTTATCCACCTTTGAAATAGCTAAAAATGCAGAGCATGTGATTGGGGTTGAACCAGAAGATGCTATGAGAAAGTTAGCTATTAAAAATGCTAAGAAAAGAGGAATCATAAATGTAGAATTCGTGGAAGGGTGGGCGGAAAAAATACCTTTAGAGGATAATTCTGTTGATCTAGTTATCGGTGTTACAGTTGCTAGTTTTCATAACGCAGAAAACATTGAATTATTTGTAAAAGAAGCAAAGCGTATCGTAATTAAAGGTGGATATATTATCTCAGTTGATGTGGCACCAGGGTGGTATGGCGGTGAGCTAGCTC
This sequence comes from uncultured Candidatus Bathyarchaeia archaeon, assembly GCA_964537625.1. GTDB lineage: Archaea > Thermoproteota > Bathyarchaeia > TCS64 > TCS64 > UBA8941. Next base: position 176 of record CAZIAF010000107.1, on the reverse strand, counting down.
CGGTAATTCTTGGTAGGACAAGACGCTTTGAAGCAGGCTCCGATTCAGAAATTATTCGTAACGAAACTTTTACTTCCCTTGGATTCAAGCATAAAGATTTTTATCAAATACAAGAATACGGTTCTTTGAGAAATATACTTTCAACTTATGGATTTATTTTTGGAAGGAAAGCAATG
>CAZIAF010000106.1:0-7123 GCA_964537625.1 uncultured Candidatus Bathyarchaeia archaeon | reverse complement strand
GTCTGGGTGTCGTCGTCGCAACGCAGCCCGAACTCGGCACCAGGAACGGCGATGGCTTCGAGACCTCCCTCGGAGAGAATAGGATGAAATACACTTACCCAATCAAGTCACTCCTCGAGGAAGGCATCGTCGTCAGCGGCAGCTCCGACTGCCCACTGACCTACTGCAACCCGCTGAAGGGCATCTGGTCAGCGACGACACGCATCTCCGAGAACACAGGTAAGATCATTGCACGGGAGGAGAGAGTAACGATCGACCAGGCAATCAGAATGTACACCATAAACGCAGCATACGTCGGCTTCGACGATAAGCAGAAGGGAACCATCGAGGAGGGTAAGCTCGCTGACTTCACAGTCCTCTTCATAGACCCCTACACTGTTGGAGCTGAAGCCATACAAGACATCAGAGTAGAGATGACAATCATCAACGGTAAGATCGTATACGACCGACAACGAAACTCCCCCTCCTGAGCCCCACGGTTTAAGTTGAGGTGCAGCAACACCTGCAGGAGTGACTGAGATGCAGGTCGCTGACGACGTCCACCAGATCAAAGTACCGATGAAACACAACCCCCTCGGCTACACCTACTCCTACCTACTCAAAGAATCGAAGACACTAATCGACACCGGAGTACCAGGCTGGGACGCCTACAAAGCCCTGGAGATACAACTCAACGAGCAAGGCATCAGAGTCCAAGACCTAGAGAGAATAATAGTCACCCACATGCACAACGACCACGTCGGCCTAATCAAGTACATCCGTGAGAAAGGGAACATACAAGTCCTCACCCACAGAGTCGCGGAAGAGCGACAGCGAGAACAGATCAGAATCTACAAAGACATATACAGAAACACAACAGAGGAACTCCAACTCATGGGAGGAGGCTCCTTCCAACACTTCCTCAGCCGCTTCGAAAACTCATTCAGAGAAGACCCAAAACCCATACGAATTAACCGACTACTCGAAGACGACGACACCATCGACCTCCCCAACGCAAAACTGAAAGTAATCTGGACCCCCGGCCACTCCCCCGAACACATCTGCCTCCACGACACCAAAAGAAACCTACTATACAGCGGCGACCACATACTCCCCAAGATCACAAGCCACATAAGCCTACACACCTGGGAGAAAAAAGACCCCCTAAAAGACTACATCAACAGCCTAAACAAAGTAAAAAACCTCCCCGTAGAACTAATCCTACCCGGCCACGAAAAAAACTTCAAAAATCTTCCAGAACGCATCGAACAAATACAAAAACACCACGAAGCACGCCTAAACGAGATAAAAAATGCCCTAAAAAACGGCAAAAACACAATCTTCGACATCGCCGCAGCAATCCACTGGGACAGCCGCCCATGGATCATAATGGACTTCTGGACAAAAAGAATGGCCGCAGCAGAAACATACGCCCACATCACCTACCTAAAAAACAAAGGCGACATCAACGAAACAAAGAAAGAAAACACACTAAACTACAAACAGGCCTAACGCCAGACCTTAACACCCTTCTCAACTAAATACTGAGCAGCCAAATCAGCTATATCAGGAGCCTTGAAAGGAATCCGCATCTCCTTAATCTTATCCAACAAATCCCTATAGGTAATCTCCTCACGCCCCTTCTTCACATACTGATCAAGGATCGTCTGCGCAACCTCCTCAGCCACCCTATACTTCGGACTCAAAGTCCTATAATGATGCTTCAAAGCAGACGCAATCTCATCACCACTAGCACTCTCAAGAGCCCAAATAGTAGGACGCGGACCACCCTTACTCGACTGCACCTTCGAAACCTTCAAAGCAGGACCAATAAGACCAACCGCCCTCAACCTCTTCAAAGTCCTGTAAACCGTAGCCTCAGGCTGATTAAGCTCCATCTGAAGAACCCAAGCAGTCCCCGCACCATGAAGACAGAAATAAAGAAACGTCTCAGCCACCGCCGGCGAACTAAAAATGCTCTCACTAAAATTCAAAAGCTCCTGAATATTCTTCAGCGTCGTAGCAAGATCATTCTTCTCATTAAGTAATAAAAGTTGACGAAAAATCTGAGTATATTTAATAAAATTAGTCTCACTTGGAGTAACCTGACTAACCGATCGACTTTTATCTTTGTTAAACGAATCTCTCAAAGGCAACACTCGCGCCATAATGTAGTCTCCATAACCCGCCTGTCGTCGGTGAAAAGAAAACAGCTGCGATAAGCTTATAAGATTACTTGTTAACAAGTAAACTTGTAAACAAGTTATCAGGTCGCACAGTAAACATGACGCGTAAGACAGTTGCCATCAGAGGCCTCGATACAGGGCTTTATAACGAGGTTTTTTCTATGGCCAAGAAGGATGGAAAACGCGTCAGCGACCTAGTGAATTCTGCACTTAAGGCTTACATCAACGGGGATAACGGCGCTGAAAAAACGAGTATATCATCAATGGATACTGGTGTAGAGTCTGCTACCGATAGTTTCGTACTCACCGTGGAAGACGAGGGTGAGGTGACGCTTTCTAAGAACGATGTTCTTGATATAAGCAGGGATATGGGACCGTTTAGGATTGAAAACAGCGGGACGCTTGTCTTCGAAAAGGATATTGATCTGGAGGCACTGCGAGGCATAGAGAAGATTATTATTCTCTCCGGAGAAGTAAGGGTACCAAAAAAGGTATACCCCCAGTTCCTTATTAAATGCCAGATCAAAGGTAAACTCGAGAAGTATTGAGTCTAATTAGCCTTTTAGGCGTCGAGGACGGTGGATTCATACCATTTCAACCAAATCAGAAGACCCTATTGTGTGCTGTTAACATGGTCAGTGATATAATTCAAGGGGTGAAACTGGGAAGTATAACCATTGATGGTCTTGACTCAACTGACGTGCTTCTCAGTTTGGTTGTAAATATTCGGATTGACGCGGTCATCCTCGGAGGCGCGTCCTTTGCGGGTTTCAATGTAGTCGACGCCCAAAAGTTGAACCGGGAACTGGATGTGCCCATCATCGTTTACTCCGGGACAAAGCCGAATAGTAACTCGGTTTTGGCTGCTCTTAAAGTAAATTTCAGCGACTGGGAAGAGAGATGGACACTCATCGAGCGCCTTGGGAAGATATACAGCGCCGTAACGAAGGCGGGTTATCCTCCGATTTATTATGAGATCGTGGGTGAGTCACCATCGTGGGCAGAGGAAATTCTACGTACCTCAGCAACTTTGACAAGAATTCCTGAACCGGTTAGAGTCGCTGGGCTAATTGCTCGCAGCTTATCTAGAAGCGTTTAAAGTCCAAGTCTAATGGCTGATGTGTCTGGAGGTCCAAGAGAGTTGCAACACCTGTAGTGGGATCTAGTTGTACACGTTTCTGGAAGGGAGTTTGATCCTGCCAAGACCCTGCTGAGACGAGTGTTACACCCTTATAGCGTTTAGTCTCGTTGATGTGAACATGACCCATCAGCAGGACATCTGGGATGCTACTAATAACAAGGCGGTCGGTTTTCTCAGGGGCAATTGGTGTAGTCTGACCATAGCGGGGAGCAAAATGTCTGCACCGTAAGAGAAGCTCCATAGCCTTAATCGGGTGCTTAAACTCGTATCCTGGAGTGGAGTTGAGAACATCGTCGAGCCCTTTGCCGTGCTCAGCGAGAAGCTCGACGCCATTTAGGTTGAGTCTACATGGAGTTGGGAGCATATTGACGTGAGGGTTATCATAGAGGGGTTCGGCATACTCCCTAGGAATAGGGGGCTGAGGCATACTATGTCGGGTAGCGTCATGATTTCCGGGTATAACTATAATTTCGACATAATCTGGGAGCTGCCTCAGTAACTCGGCTGCAGTTCGGTATTGTTCGTGGATCGCTGTTATCGAGAGCTCGTTGAGCTGCTCTGGATAGATTCCGACACCATCGACGAGGTCTCCCGCGATTACGAGATACTTTACACGAGCTGCAGCATCTCTACTCTGTGGTGGACCTAGCTCCAAGTTTATCCAACTGATGAATTTGTCGAATAGGTCGGCTCTAAAGAATTTTGAACCAACGTGAATGTCAGCGAGTAGAACAGCATAAAGGGGTTCAGGGCTCCTTCGGGGTTGGTTACTGGGGACATCGGGCCAGATCCAATCATTGACAATTAGCAAGTCGTCTGTGAATTTCACGGCGTCGACAGCGATGACCTGATCCTCCTGGATCTCGAGGCCGTAACGAACCTTCTCTTCGTCGGTGGCCATGACACTGATGTTTGATTTCCGGTCTTCTAGCTCGATAAAGAGTTTGTTAGCGCGAGTTCGCTTCTCGACAACTATACCAATAGTCTTGAGTTTGGTTTTGACGGGGAGCTTAAGTGCCTGTTCGATAGATATGGCGTCTTTAACATCGATCCGGCGCTTCAGTATGGCTTCGAGGCGATCAAAGCGGCTCTGGAAGTAACTAAGGAAACCCTCAGCGTCGCTAGCGCGCTGAGCTGACTCCTCTTCGAAGACTTTAATGTGAGCACCCAAGTCTTTAGCGGGGATGCTACGGATCTTCTGAGGTAGCGGCGGTGGCTTAGATGTTTCAACAAGGTAGATGAGATATTCTTTATCTAAAACTAGAAGAGGTTGTAGAGAGGCGTCAGCCTTGAGGATGGCTTTCTGGGCGAGAGTGTCTGCGATCTCAGTGGAAATGCTTGTAAGATAGACGTAAGCATCTGGGCTTAACTGGTAGCCTGCTTCAATGATGCGTTGGAGATATTGTGGCATCCGTTTACTCAAAAGGGGGTTTCACCCCAGTTACTTTGCTTTTAATAAATAGTCTTCCCGCGGTGGCGCGAAAGTCTCTATCAGTACCGTCTCGCCTTGAGCTATGTTCTTCCATTCATGAACTTCTCCACCGGGTATGTACCAGCTAGCTCCGGGGACAGTCTTGTATGTTTTTCCGCCCGAGACCAAGATTCCTTCTCCTTTGATACAGGTACCAATCTGGTCATGAGGATGGCTGTGGCTCGGAACCACTGAGTCAGGTTTAGCGATTATATGAGTGAGCATTACTTTGTCGCTGTGACCGAGGATGATTATCTCAATCCCCTTTGCAGGGCTCATTCGTGGTGCCTTTTCGACGCTGTTTGTTTTCATACGGCTCTATGTTGTGGATTGAAGGCGTATAAAGCCTCCTCGGTAGTTTTTTATTTATTTCTAGAACTACCTCTTTTTCTAGAGGGTGGATTTCTGCTCTGGTTGTTGTTGTATAAGATCACGTATTTCGCGGCGTACACTGTAGTGATATGGCATTGCATTAGTATTACGGTCAACGAAACCAGATTCATATAGCTTTTTTAGCATCCGCGCGGTGTGTTCGCGAGTTAGACTTATGTGTTCCTTGATCTCAGGGACTGTTCCCTCACCGAGTTGAGTGATCTTCTTGAGAGCATTGAGCTCGGTTTCAGTGAGTTGTTGGAGAACGTTTCCCTTCTGGACGGGAATAGCGGCTGAGATTTCTTGGGGGAAGTTATTTCGAATCTTTGGGGTGGTTGAGAGCTTATGGATCTCTTTTTTAATAAACTCTACTGCAGACTCGGTTGATTCGACTCGGTTCTGAAGACCTTTCACCGCCTCAAGACCTTTGAGGGTAGTTTCCTTAGCTTCACTACTGTTCTTTAATGCGTCAGAGGCGACGATCTTCGCCGTGGTGGCGACGTTCTCAGTGTTAGTGAGGTCATTTTGGAGTCGGTTAACTTGACGCGTGAAGCCAAAGGTAATATTTCGAACAGCTTCTTTGCTTCCCTCGTATTCTTTAGTCGCATCCTCTATCCTACGGTAGAGAATTATGGAAGCAACTACGATGACCAACAGTAGAGCAGCGGTTGTAACTATCAGCTCCAAAATATTGCCATCTCTTATCTTATCTAAATATTGATGTCTGGCTTTTTTATACTTTGGTTGCTCTCATATCACGAGAATGCCTTTAGTCTTTAAACTGATTATTTAATAACCCTGCTTCCTCATAGCTGTGAATTGGTTTGGGGTCCCAAGGCTACGTAGAGGCCGAGGTACACATAACTGGCAGGGTACAGGGTGTCGGCTTCCGTCCCTTCATATACCGATTAGCCTTTCGCCATGGCCTGAGAGGTTATGTAGTCAACCTCGGAGATGCAGGTGTTGAGGTCATGATTGAAGGAGCTCAACGAAATGTTAAAGATTTCATCGATGCAATAAAGTCCGAAGCACCTCTAGTTTCAGAGATAGTCGGAGTAAAAACATCTTACAAACCCTACAGATCTAGGTTCAAGGATTTCACAATAAACAAGAGCAAGAGCGTGAGTAAGACTACATCAGGAATTTTTCCACCGGATATTGGAATCTGTCCAAACTGCCTGATCGACATGGATGACCCAAATGGGAGGTGGTTCGAGTACCCATTTACAACTTGTGCGTGGTGTGGACCGAGGTTCACCGGTATTAAAGCTCTACCGTATGATAGGGAAAATACTCACATGGAGGTCTTCCCTCTATGCACTAAATGCGATAGGGATTATAAGGACCCTATGAACAGGCGATTCGATACCCAGGGCATTACGTGTAACCAATGTGGACCTACAATGAGTCTGCTGGATGCCTCCGGGACAAAGATCGAGACAGCTGACGTTTTTATGGAAACAGCAAAGCTACTCACAGAAGAAAATGTAGTCGCTATCAAAGGCATAGGCGGTTTTCACCTCACCACTTTAGCCACTAGAGATACGCCTATAGCAAAATTACGTAAACGAAAGAAACGGCCGTACCAACCTTTTGCTCTAATGTCCCCAAGCTACGAAGCTATTAGGTGCTTTGCCGAACCCGATAACTTTGAGATAAAAGAACTCTGGTCATGGCAGAAACCCATAGTACTCCTTAAAAAAAATGGAAAGACCATTTCCAAACTTGTCGCTCCAGGCCTTAGCCGCGTAGGTGTAATGCTTCCTTATACTGGTATACAAGTTATGCTTTTCAAACGACTTAGAGAACCTGCGTTAATCATGACCAGCGGGAACAAAACAGGCTTTCCGATGGTAATTACTAATGATTCAGCTTTAAAGGAACTTAATGGTATATCAGATTTTTTCCTTATCCACAATAGAGAAATATACAATCGCTGTGACGACTCTCTAATAAGAGTAAATGATGGTAAAA
>CAZIAF010000105.1:0-7128 GCA_964537625.1 uncultured Candidatus Bathyarchaeia archaeon | reverse complement strand
CCTTTGCGAAGCTATCGACTTTGCTTTTCTCGAGATTCATCGCCAGCTTGAAAGGATTTCCGTTGGTGAAGAGGAAGACGTTCGGCCCCTCCACCGCCTTGATGAACTCATTTACACCCGGCTTCTCCGCTTTCTCCATGCTGATCCTCATCAAAGTACTTTTTACGGTCTTGATCTCGAGCTGACCGCGGAGGTTTTTACGGAGATCCATGAGCATGCCGCTTCCAACCTTAAACAGATTGGCCGCGGCAATGACATCGTATTTCTTGAGCAGGTCGACCGTCTCTTCGACAACAGCTGCCTTCTGCTCTGATACATGTGACATCATCATTCACCTCAGAAGAGCTTCACTGCCTCGCCCATCGTCGTTTTAAGGTAGATGCTGCGGACGTTGCCGAGCCCTCTCTTAGTGGCGCCGATGAGGTTAGTAACCACAGCCTCAATATTCTGGGCGACCTGCTCGTTCGTCATGTTCTCTCTTCCAACCATACAGTGGACGAACATCTTGTCGCGGCTCCTTAGAACGATGGCTCGACGCTCGCGCTCGATTACAGTATCTACCGGAGCCTGAGGAGGAACAGGGGTAGGCATTTTACCGCGTGGACCCAAAATGGGCCCCGCAACACGACCCACCGTCGGCATTAAAGGTGCTTCGCTAATGAAGATGTCAAAGTCCTTAAGTCTCTTCTTCGCCGCCTTCTTGTCCTTAGCTAACTCACTCAGCTCTGCCGGTTCGATAACCTCGTCGGCTCCGCTCCTGCGAGCCCTAAGCGCGAGGTCTCCACCGGCGAACACGAGGACCTTTTGGCCACCGATACCGTTGGGTAACTGGACACGTAGGTTGATCCTGTTCTCCGGTCTCTTCATATCGAGTTCACGGAAGTTGATAGCGAGTTCAAAAGTCTGTTCGAAGCGGCGCTTCTTGGAGGCGTCCCTCGACTTGGTAATAGCACCGAGAATCTGGTTTCTTTGAATCGACATATTTAAGTTTCCTCCATGAGCTGAGCGTTGTAAGCTCCGCTCTTGATGAGTTCCTGGACCTCGCCAGCGGATTTACCGTCGACTGTGACGCCCATACTGTGGCAGGTACCGAGGACTTCGCGGACCGCACCCTTGAGGCTCGCCGCATAAAGGCCCGCCTTCTTCTTCCTCGCTACACTGATCAACTCATCCATTGTGAGATCTCCAACCTTAACTGAGTGAGGTGTGCCTGATCCCTTGGAGACCTTCACAGCTTGGGTTAACAGAGCGAATGTGCTCAACATCCCTACCTTGACGGTGAACTCCCTTGTGTCAGTGTCTATTAAAACATCTACGGGGACTGGTGTTCCTTTGTATTCTCCGGTCTGCTTATTGATCTCGGAGACTATTTGCATAATATTTACGCCCATCGGGCCTAACGCTGGGCCGATCGGCGGACCGCCTGTCGCCCCGCCTCCCGGGACGATAAAGTTGAATTTCTTTTCGACCAATTCTAGTTAGCTCCTTTAACCTCCCGGACATAGTCGGCGTGGACGGTTATCGGCAAGCTAAACGCCGCCTCAAGGATCTCGATCGTGACCTCCTCCTTAGAGGTATCCACGCGCACCACCTTAGCCTGCATTCCCTTGAAAGGTCCTGCTACGACGTCCACTAGGGTTCCCTCAGCCAAGCCTTCTATGGCTGGCTTCGTTTCCAGATAGTGTTCCACCTCTTGTGGGGAAACCGTACCTTGGACCCGTTCCCTAGCATATCTGACGCCCCTTATGAGCTCGTCCACCAGATGAGGGTTAACCGACTCTATGATAATGTAACCTTTCAACTCCGACGGCGCAAGGATGGCAAGGACAGGAATGTGCTCGATCTTCGCCTTATCGGCAAGCATCTCAGCTACAGTCCTCTCCTGACCGTTTGTTACCTTAACGGCGTAGAGCTGGGTATGGGGCTTTTCGGGCAACTTAGCCACGTCCGGTGCACCGTAAGCGATGGGGGAGCGTCAATATTAATATTGCTGAGTTTCAGCGGAGGAAAAAGGCTATTTGACCCTTGTCATGGTGGGAGTTAAACACCCTGCAACGTAACTGCAAGTAGTCTTATAATGTAACCTATCCCACCGAGAACCCCTATGCCGAGAAGAACGATCTTAAGGCTGAGGCTATAGGTCTTCCAGTCAGGCCTGTTGATGGTTATAAGCAGACGCTTAGCACTATCGATGAAATCATTGATGCCCAATATCTATCGCCCAGTGAAGCACGTAGTAGGTTTAAAATCTTTACGAATCACCGAGAAGCTTCTCAGCAAACCACCCAACGTTAAAGGGTTGAAGATCATCATATCCTTGCCCGACGCCGACATAGATCACAGGCTTTCCAGTTAAATAACTGATGCTAAGACTTGAGCCGCCTTTCGCATCGGCATCGATCTTTGTGAGAATCGCTGCGTCGAAGCCTACGGTTTTATTAAATGTGAGTGCTTGCTCAGTCGCGTCGTTTCCGATTAGACTATCGAGGATCATTATGGTGAAGTTTGGCTGTACGACTCGCTTTATTTTGATGAGCTCGTCCATGAGGTTCCTGTTTGTCTGCATTCTGCCTGCTGTGTCAATTAAAACGACATCGATTCCCTTTGCCTTGGCGTGTTGGACTGCGTCGAACCCAACTGCGGCGGCGTCGCTCCCGTACTTGTGCTTAATAACCTTGACTTCGAGGCGTCTAGCATGCTCCTCAAGCTGCTCTATTGCCCCAGCTCGGTATGTATCGCCGGAAGCTAAAACTACACTGTAGCCATTTCTCTGGAGGAGGTACGTAACCTTGGCTATGGTGGTGGTTTTACCGGTACCGTTGATACCAACGAACATGATGAGGTAAGGGTGTCCCTGTTTCTTTGCCTCAGCAATCCCATTAAGGAGGTTCACATCATTGCTGTTCGTCATAACTGCACCAATAGATTCCATAAGGGCTTTCTTTACTATTACAGACTTGTCACCGAAGCGCGAAATCTCCTTCCCCTTCAGGCGGCTCTTAAGCTCCTCGCAGACCTTCTCCGCAACCTGAACTGAAACATCGTTGCCTATAAGCTGCATCTGGAGGTCCCAGATGAGGGGTTCCAGATCTTTCTCACTTAAACCTGTCTTGGAAATCTTCTCGACGAGACCCTTGAGGCCCTGCTTAAGCTTATCGAACACTAGCGGCCTCACCCTGGAGCTCGGTTGAGAGCCTGTTACCTACTTCCTGGTGGTTTTGCATCTGGGCGAGTACCTGTCCCAATTGCTCCTCCACTGCGGTCATCGTCTTCTCCACATCCTCAAGGCGCTTGTTAATATCCTCAAGAGCCTTCAATAGATCCATCTCTATGGACACATTCGCACCAATACCGATTATTACCTTGCTCAGATCAGCAGTCTGGGTATGAACAAATGCCCCTCCACCTATTGGAACAAGGAGTGGGGTATTAGATTTCAAATCCTTCATTTCGTTAAGACTTTGTTGACTGAGTCTGAGCTCAGAAGATGCGTTGGTGAGTATCTGAAGCCTCTGCTGGAGAACCTGCGAGGTTCCCTCCATAAGCTGGAGCTCGTATAGAATACGGCGAAGCTGGTCCTCTTTTGTCTGGGAGGCCAAATTCTCTACCCAGCCTTCTCCTCCGATTGAACCTCTTCGACACTGAAGATGGTGATCTGATTACGTTTTGCTCGGTGGCGGCTACCCATATCTGTATAAATACGTTCAACGGCATGCTCCATCTTAACAGCCCGTATCTCTTGGCTGAAAGCCATTGGGATGAAAAACTTTTGCTTATTAATCTCGCCTATGACGCGGTAGACTTTGGATTCGCTCATTCCTTTTTCTCAGCCTCCGCCATAGTAACAGTAACCTTTCCTTCGCTATCCTTGGTCATTTTTACCCTGATCCTACGGGGTGGGCTTTTTATTCCTCTAGCCCAGATGGCTTCGTTGACAGATGTATCGACAGCGACCTCGGTAGCCTTCATATGGCGCTTCGCGAACGCTTTCAGGACCATAACTGCTTTCTCGCTGCGTCTGTATCGCTGAGCATTCCAAGCCTCTTTGAGAGGGACCATGTAGATTCGTTCTAAGTCAGACATGTTTCATCAGTCCTTGAGTTTCCTCGTCCGCCATGCACGCACGCTCTTCGGGCTCCAGCGGATCTTTCCTCTTGTCTTGGCTATGATCCATGAAGGCACAGATTTGCTCTGTTTGCCCGCCTTTATCAGGCGGAGCTTATACGCCAGCGGCTTGTTTCTTGCCATCCCTATACTCTCCTTATGCTAATATCCCTCTTCTTCTGCTGTCCCTCTACCTGGAAGAGGAGCTTTTTCAGCTGCTCATCCGTTATGGGGAGGGGTACCCTTCCAGTCTGGGCGAGCTGGACTAGTTCAGCTTCGAGTTGCTGCCCGAACTCTGGGCGCACCATCTTGATATTTGTGAGCCTCTGTCGCGCTTCTGGGGTGAGGAGTTTACGCATTAAAGCTTGCTTTTGGACTTCGGCTTCGGTCGCAGCTCTCTGTTGCTCGTTGCTTTGCTGCTGACGGGCTTGAAGCTCCGCCATGCGTTGTGCTTTGAGTCTCTCCAACTCCTCATCCGACGACATCGGGGTCCCTGCTTAGTATGCCTTTAACTCGGGCTTTTCCCGGTCTAGGTCTTTTTTTATCTGGGTAGACATAGCGTCGAGGAGGCTTCGCCCCTTCGCGCTAAGAGACCTACCTTTCTTCTCAGCTTTGTTAACGAGGCCGGCCTTCTCCAACTGCTGGAGGGATGTTCTGATGATGCTTCCACCAGCGATACCATGATGGGCAGGAGAATTCCCTCTTCTCTTTCGACCACCATACTCTTTCCTCAACCTTTGGACCCCGACAGGGCTGTCGAGGTAGAGTTTCCTGAGGAGGGAAGCTGTCCTTACGAACCACCAGTCTGGTACCTGTGGCACCCTTTTAACATGACTGCCGGTCTTAACGTGAGCGGCCCACTCTGGCGGGGTGATCTCCTTATGGTTCTCCTTAATATAGCTGCTAAGTTTAGTTATGAGCACGTCTGCTGGTACATCATATACGGTCGTCATCTCGTTCCCTTTTCCCAGATGCTACTCTATCGGTGCGGGGACCGGCATATATAGGTGTGCCTTTCCCCACGTTTTAGCAACTCTAAACCACACCCTCTAAATTTAAAGGTTTAGCCGAGGCATCATATATCCTAGATAACATGAATAGGGGGTAGAGGTCGATAAAAATACCTTGAAAGGGGAATATCTCGCCTTTATAAATTTTTTATTGAATTGTTATTCATCAAAAAATTGGCTGTTCGATGTCGATGAAAATTAGATCTCTGGGTTCTAGGGTTTTCAGGACACTGGAAATGCTAGCAGAAGATACCGGGATAGGTAAAGCCCACAAACTATTAAATAAAAACGGGAGTCTAAATAGGTCTTTTAATCTGGGGAGTGTAGAGTCCTATAGCTTATAGGATATTATAAACTATCCAATGACATGGTTTACGAGCCGATGTAGAGGTTATTCATCTCACTTTTCCACAGCGTAGAACTCTATATAGCTGCATAGACTGCATCTGAGCCCCTTGAGTTTCAGTGTCTTTTTCTCCTCACTCTTAAGAAGGAAACCAGTCATCCTTCCCGTTTTCTCCTCCCAATAGGGTCTACTCGTAGAGGAATGGTAAACATTTGGGACGGGACTTGTTGGTATCCCTGTCATATAGGCGTTTATCTGGTTAGGCATCACGGTATCGCTATCGAACTTTAAATCGCCTTCGATCATGCTTCCACCGCACTTTGAGCAAGTGTTCATATTGTTATTCAACTCTCAAGGTACTTCTTCGACATTTTCGCCACCACAGTGTATAGTGGATCGACTATCTGTGCTATCCTTGCCTTTGCAGCTACGCTGAGAAACATGTAGGCATCGTCACGAACCCAGCCATAATCCTTGACCATCCAATAAACAAGCTCCCTATAAGCAAGCCGGGCAGCATCCTCCAGAGGTTTGGCACTGCAGACCGTCATTATCTCTTCTCGGGACTCGATTCTCGGCCAAGCTATCGTGTAGCCTTTTTTGACACCGAATTTAAGCTTGATAACAGCGGGTACCTCGATGGCAGAGCCTCCGACCTCGCCATCTCCCTGTACTGCATGGACATCGCCGAGGCCAAAGAGAGCCCCCGAATGGTAGATGGGTAGCATAAGGGTGTTACCTGACCGAATGTCGGGGCAGTCCATATTACCTCCGTGGGGTCCGGGCGTGAGGGTGTTGATCGCCTCGTAGACCGGTGAGTTGCCGATGGTGCCGATGAATGGATCAACCGGCACCTTTACCGTTGCGCCTTTGTCAGTCTCATAGAGTACGACGCCGTCCCTTATCTTACTTATTTTGATTCTCGGCTCCATGAGGTTGAGCCAACCTTCGAGACCTCCGAATCCAGAGTCAATAGTTGTGACCCCCCAATCGGGAAGATCTATTCCAAGAATCTCAACAGTGAGTGCGTCGCCGGGTTCTGCTCCAATAATGTAGATCGGTCCTGTCACCGGGTTCACCGGAATACTAATTCCCTTCTCCGCGGCTTGCTTCCTGGTGTAGATCTGCCCTGGTTTGACGCAGCCACCGAAAGCATCCCAAGTCTCGATCTCCACTTCTTCGCCCTGTTTGACGTGGGCGATGGGCTCATTGAATGGACTGAGAGTTGAGGTCGATGATGGCGTGAGTTTATCAAAGGGAACTCGATGTATCCTTGTAACCATTTTAATCACAGTTATAAGGATACTATAGGGATTAAACGGTTCCCCCTTGTGTCGGAGGGAGAACATAGGAAAGATTAAAAGGAGGATACATTGTTCCTTTCATAGCAGTTCAAGAAAAGGTGTATCAAGATGGAGTACATGTACGCCGCTATGCTTCTCCACAGCGCTAAGAAGCCCATCACCGAGGAGGCGCTCACCGCCATCCTCTCCGCCGCCGGTGTCCAAGCCGATGGTGTACGCGTTAAGGCCCTCGTTGCCGCCCTCGCAGAGGTCAACATCGATGAGGCTCTAAAAGCGCCGGTCTTCGCCGCTGCCGCAGCCCCAGCAGTCCCGGTTGCTGAGGTCAAGGAGGAGAAGAAGGCAGCTGAGAAGCCAAAAATTGAGG
>CAZIAF010000104.1:0-7334 GCA_964537625.1 uncultured Candidatus Bathyarchaeia archaeon | reverse complement strand
TTGTTTCAGATCTATAACCGTACAATCCTTACTCTTGCCGCAGTACAGCTGATTCAGAGCATCGCGATGGGGCTTCCGATGAGCTTCTTCCCCAACTACGCGATCAGCCTGGGTGCCACCATCGCTAGCATAGGTGTCTTCACGAGCAGCTTCATGCTCAGCTTCGCGATTATGGCGCCTCGGATGGGAAGCCTCAGCGACAAGTATGGCCGGAAAAAAGTCATGATCTTGGGCATAGCAGCTGACATCTTCTTCGGTGTAGTCACCGGGCTCGCACCAAGTTGGGAGTGGCTTCTCATCATGCGCTTCCTTAACGGAGCCGTCAGCGGAGGCGCTATGCTCGCTGCGGAGGCGCTTCTTCAGGACAACGTGGAGCCGGGTCAACGCGGAGAGGTCTCTGGCTTCATCATGGCAGCTAGTATGGTAGGGCGTAACATTGGTCCACTTATTGGGGGCGCTGTCCAATGGTTCAGCTTCTACAGCCTCAAGCTTGATATTGTTTGGAGCTACCGAGTTCCCTATTTTGTGGACTCTGGCTTCAGTGTGCTCTTAATCATGATGGTTTATTTTTGGATAAAGGAACCTAAGGAGCATCATGAGCTTCGGATGAAGGCTCAAGCAATAGGTGGTGCGCTGAAGATCACGGGAGCGATGAAGGTGTTGCTTGTAAACGCTTTCATGAGCGGAGTAGGCGTAGGCTTCATCATGCCGATCATGGTATTGTTTTTTAACGACAAGTTCGGCATGGATGCCCTCGAGATCGGAGCCATCATGAGCGTCAGCGGCTTGATCGGACTAGTTGCCAGCTTCGCAGCGGGTCGCGTGGCGGATAAGGTGGGGAGAAAACCCATGATCGGTGCGGGCAACTACCTAAGCCAGCTCTTCGGATTCATACTCCCCTTCACTGGCGACGCTGTTCAGGCTAGCGTAGCCATGTCTGCGAGGAGCCTCGGATTCAATATGAGTCAACCCGCCTTTCAAGCTCTTCGCGCTGATCTTGTTCCTCCCCAGCACAGAGGTAAGTTCTTCGGATTGATGGGTCGGTACTTCACTGCCGGAGACGTTGTTGGCCCAATTATTGGTGCTTGGCTTTACAGTGCCTACAGGAACGACGTCTTCTATATAGCGGGGGTGATGGTGCCGGGTATAGGCATCACCTTCTTCATCAACTCTCTAATAGGCGTCATTGGTACGTCGATGCTTATGCTTCTGGTTAAGGAGCCGAAGCCGGAGGAAAGGGCTGGCCGCCTACCCACCGTGGAACCGATGGGGGACGGTGAAAATTAGACTCATGCACTTATGCCACGAATAGAATTCGCATACGCGATGGCTTATTAAATACCTGAATTATAGTTCATATCCAATTTGGACATAATACAAAGCGAGGACAAGTATCTCCACATACTTGCGGTTTATAATCGAAGGATAGGTTTACCATCCATACTTTTTGCTTCGATAGTTGCGTCTACTCTACTTGGAATTTACACGTATTTTGGAGTGAAACTCTATAATGAGCCTTTAGGTATTTTGACGACTGCATTGCTTTTCATCGTCCTCGGGGACTCTTTATTAATTCTTTTTAACCTAATAACAATGAATCATCTTTTTCAGAACATCTTGAAGAATTATTATCGACAGGGTTTACCTTATGCCTCATTAGTGGGTATAGAGGCAATTAACGACTCTTCTCTCAGGGAGACTCGGTTTGCTCTGTTATTATGTGCTTCCTCGACAGTGTCGCTTGTGATGTATTTTATAGGAGGCAACTCCCCTGAGATAATTTTCGCCTATTTGTCGATGGGGGCGGCTCTCATCACGTTTGGCTTCTCGATCATTAAGAGAGAACACGTTCTCGATCCTGATGAGATGCTTAGACTCTATGAACCAGACATATTCCCATCAGTGATGACGACTGACATTTTCCTCGAGACCTTCATAGACCCCTTCAACCGATTAAAGTTCAGGGAGTATTTGAGTGAACTCTCAGGTTATTTGAAGGATGGGTTAGCGGTTGGTGACGCTGTTAGCAAAATTACCCTACTGATTTTCCAGAATCTGTATGGCGCTCTGAAGGTGGATGATCTTCGGAGTGAGATCTCAGAGCTTTTCAAGAACAAGGAAAATGTAGCTAAAATTGAGATGCATCAAACCTTCGGATTTGATAGGCTGAGGATTATCCTCGAAAAAACAAGGAAACTCGTCCCGGAATTTACTCGTCTACTTGATCGTCTCTTTGTTCAAATGCTAGACGAACTACCAGAACTCAAGAAGAACAATCTATACATAGACGCTGAGGTCTCCCCGGAGAAGACTAAGGGTCAGATTGGAAGATGTTTCGTCTTCTTATACAATAACCAGACTTCAAAGAGCCAAACGCTTTCTGTCAGTTATTCAAGTGGATCGATAACCCCAGCCACTGCGGAGGTGACCTTGACTTTGCCTGTTAGAGACTTTGAATTGCCTAATGTGAATTCTCTACCAGTTTACGATAGGACGCAATCCGATTCATCGAATTATGTCAGGGAAAGTGATATTGTTGGCTTGATGTCTCGTTTCATGGAGAATACGCGAGTAATATGGTTCTCATTTGAAGTCCGAGAGAATGGGATCAAACCGGTTGTAATAACCGTTAGGGATAAGGAGACGGGGGAGACCCTCTTCGGTCGAACATTCTTGATTGAAGCTGCGAATAATCTGCCAGAATTACTGCTTAAGACCTTAGGGGTTGTAAGTGTATTTATAGGAGTCTTTCTCCCCATCGCGAGACTTCTTAAACTACCTGTATAAGTCGATATTTTGGATTATGCACATCAGAGATTAATAAAAAATGTGCAAAAAACTGCTTGTGTGTAAGTGTAAATTAAAAATGCTATCAGGTTACGTTTGTAACTTCCCCATTTAACTAATTTGTTCAAGATTTAAGTTAAATAATAGTTTATAATTGAGATGTTATTGGTAGCAAACGGAGAGAAATGGTGAAAAAATATTGAGTGACATAACTCAAAAGGATATATGGCTTAAATGTGAACTCTACTACGCAGGAGGATGTGCAGTCCAAACTAAGTCAGCATGCGATGCATGCAAAGAAAAGGTATGGATGAACCACCCAGATTACCAAAAAAAAATCTTATAAACCTCGAGGTAATGTTTGTTGCTTCCATCTAACAAGATCGTTTCATTTTTCACGTTTTACCCACCTGAGCAGCAGAAAGCTTGGTTTAAGGACATTATTCCAAATTTACATGTAGATGTTGTACCCAAAGCATGCCCTCTTGGAGAAATATGCGAAATAGTGTCAAATGCTGACATCATTTTACAGGTACCTGGTACTTATATTACCCGTGAAATGCTTGAAGCCGCTAAAAAAGTCAAGTTAGTGCAGTTTATTTCTGTAGGTTATGATGCTATTGATCTAAAAGCTGCTACAGACCTTGGTATCACTGTAGCCAATAATCCTGGTTTCCCCTCTATCCCGGTTGCTGAACACACGGTTATGAGTATCCTTGTTTTACTCAAGCAAGCGGTTTACACTCACTCAGAGCTTTTCAAGGGTAACTGGAATGTACAAAAGGAGGTTACTGGAAGTAAAATCGGGGAGCTTACTAGGAAGACGGTGGGCATCCTAGGTTTGGGTAACATTGGGACTGAGGTTGCGAAAAGGTTGAAGCCTTTCGGCTCAAAACTCATCTACAATAAACGTAATAGGCTGAGCAGAGAAGCTGAAGAAGCGTTGGGTGTTGAGTACGTTGATTTCAATGAGTTGATAGCTAGATCTGACATCTTGACTATCCATACACCCCTTACACCTGAAACTAATAATTTAATAAGTCGAGACCAGATCGCGAAGATGAAGCTTGGTTCATATATAATTAACACCGCTAGAGGCCCAATTGTTGATGAAACTGCTGTGGCTGATGCGCTTAGAGAGGGTAGGTTGGCTGGGGCTGCTTTCGATGTTCCTCGATATGAGGAGGGAGATGTATCTAAGCTGTTGAGCACGTTCGCAGGGGTTAAAAACGTTTTAGTTACTCCACACACTTCTGCATCATCTCCCGAGTCTGAGGAACGATGGGTTCAAGGTTTTACTTCTAACGTCGCTAAAGTGCTGAAAGGTGAAAAACCAGAGTTCATAGTTAATGGTATTAATAATTTATAGGCGGGTTATATGAGGGAAAACAAACAAAAGAGCCGTAAAGAAAGCTTAGCTACAGTGCCTTGCGGATTAATTCTTGAAAAAGTTTGGTCCGATTAAGTGTGATTTGACTTGGATAAGCAGAGACGTGTGGCTCTTACAATCTTTTTTACAATTTTAATCACTTACTTCGTAGAGAATTTTCTAAGAACAACTGCCTCTGCGCTCACTCCTGTATTAATCCAAGAGCTAGGGATCACTCGGGGAGCTATGGGGTTCCTGATTACGGGATACTTTCTCATATATGGCATCATGCAGTTTCCCGCTGGAGCTCTTACGGATATTCTGGGACCGAGAAAATCTATCATTTGGTTTACTGCTTTTACCATCTTTGGAGGTGCTTTGTTCTGGGTCAGTTACAAGTATGAATTGCTTTTCGCTGCTCAGTTCATTATGGGTGTGGGAACCAGCGTCTTCTATGTTAACGCAATCACCCTTGTTACAAGATGGTTTCCATCTAACAGAAAAGCTACTGCTGTTGGCATTCTTAGTGCATGCAGCGGTTTAGGAGCTTTTACCAGCTACTTGGGGTTTCCGCTCTCTATTGTAATATGGGGTAACTGGCGGATCTTGTATTTAGGGATGCTTGGGGTTCTCTCTATTAATTGGTTGATGAATTACGTTTTCATTAAGGATAGTCCACTTGAGGCATCTCCAAAATCGAAGCCTAGAGGAAATATTATAGTAGCATATATTCAAACTTTGAGGGATAGGCGTCTTTATCCGCTGTTTTTTGGTTATATTATGATGGGGCTGAATTTTGTACTGTTTCAGTGGGCTAACCAGTACCTGATAGAGGCTAAGCAGCTAACGTATGTTCAGGCGGGATTGGTTACTAGCCTTGGGACAGTCGCTGGTTTTATTGGCTGTATTGCTTTAGGGGTGCTTAGTGATAAAATAAAACGGAGAAGACTACCGGTTATCGCTTTTATTGGAGTCTATACGGTCTTACTAGGGTGCTTGGTTGTATTGCCAGGCGGGCTTCCTGTTTTGGTTTATGCGGGAATCTGGGGTTCTATGAGCTTATGCGGAAGTACGTGGGTGTTATTTCCGAGCATGGTAGGCGAAGTGGTTTCCTCTGGGAAGGCAAGCATGGGATTTGGGACTATGAATGGTTTAATGATGATTATTTCAAGCCTTTCAACACCAATCTACGGAAGTCTTGTAGACGCGACTGGTAGCTTTTTCGTTCCAACGATGCTTAGTTTAGGAGTAAGCGTGTTCGACTTTATCATTCTCTTTCTCTTTCTGAGGGAGACCTACGGTAATACAATATTAGAGTAAAGGGAGCAGCTTAACCTTCGTTCTTTAAGGCTAAATTGTTAAATCTGAACATAACAAAGGGATTATTGATTTGTGCATTGCCGATAACTACAGTTAACGATATAGAAGTATATTATGAAAGGCACGGCAAAGGGCCAAAACTACTACATATATGCGGTACGGGATCCGACCTTAGAGAGAGACCAAACATCTTTGATACCCCTTTATCCAAGCAGTTCAACATACTCTCCTACGACCAACGAGGCATGGGTCAAACAAGCAAACCAGACATCTCCTACACCATGGCTGGGTACGCTGATGACGCGTCAAGGCTTTTAGACGCATTCGACTGGAAGAAAACTCATGTTCTCGGCGTATCCTTCGGGGGTATGGTAGCCCAGGAGCTGGCTCTCAGACACCCGCATAAGATAAAGAAACTCGTATTAGCTTGCACAAGCAGCGGTGGCAGAGGTGGCTCCTCGTACCCCTTCCACATGCTCTCTAACCTCTCGACGGAGGAGAGGGCGAGAATACTGATCCCCGTGATGGATACAAGACGTGGTGAGGAGTGGAGGAGACACAATTCCGAGCAATACGAGGCCATCCTTAGGAGCTGGAGGGAGCCCTCCAGGTTTGAAAGTGAGCAGAATAGGAAAGTGGGTTCGAGGAGACAGCTCGAGGCCAGAAGAGACCATGACACTTATGATAGACTTCATCTTCTGACTATGCCTTCCTACATCTGTGGCGGTAAATATGATGGGAACAGTCCTCCTGAGAATCTAAGGGCGATGCACGAAGTGATTCCTGGTTCGAGATTAGAATTCTTTGAAGGAGGGCATGGTTTCCTGGACCAAGACCCAGCGGCTTATAAGAAGATAGCTGAGTTTCTTCTAAAACCCTGAGATATGCTTTTGTTCGATGTCATCCTCGCTTTAAATTTTTAACCAACATTCCACAATAATCTGATCCCTAAATCGCGCAGGTAAGACTATATAAGCCTCAGAATATTGAAAAAACATATCGCCTGAATAATGCAATAAAATATTGGGGGGAGAGAAAACGAATACAAAAATCTACGAGGACAAATACTTCATCGTCTATGTCCCGGAACATCCTCTGAACTGCAGGGAGGATGGTGGACACCTCATGATGATAAAGAGAGAGCGGGTCACGGATAGATCTGACATGACGTATTTTGAAGCCATCGACTTCATGCGAATATCCATGATGGTGGGGAAGGCGATGTACCAAGTGCTTGGCGTAGAGAGGGTAAACTACGAGGATCTCGCCAACTGGGGTCTGGATGACCCTGAGGGACCTAAGATGCACCTTCATTTCTTCGGTCGTGCAAGGAGGCAGATTCACCAGGTCAGAGGGCAACACATATCGCTGTTCCCGAAGGGGCATCCAATCTATGATGGCCACATTAAGCCATTCACAGAAGACGAGGCCAAGAGATTGAAGCTGGCTGTTGAAAATATCTCGCATGAGGAGAAATATGTTAGAATGGCCGAGTTAGCAGATTTGAAGTAGAAACTTGACCTTTTTCGAGTACCAAAGAGCGCGTATAGAATCTCAGGTGTTTGTGCCTTGTCCACGGCATATCTTTAGTAATAAGGAAATCCAAAATCATTCTGGGCATATCCTGTGACAGATCCAAAGTGGCAAAAACCCTCAGAAAAGATGGTTAAGCTTTTTGAAAACATAGTTCCGAAAACAGCAGACATTGAACGAAGGAAAATGTTTGGTCTACCATGCGCGTTTAAGAATGGAAACATGTTCACTGGTTTGCATAACGAGAACATGATATTGCGTTTGTCCGAGTCAGATCGGAAGGCATTTCTCAAGTTAGATCAAGCACGTCAGTTTGAACCAATGC
>CAZIAF010000103.1:0-7385 GCA_964537625.1 uncultured Candidatus Bathyarchaeia archaeon | reverse complement strand
CGGTCTCAAGGGTGTAGCGGCCTATGCGGACCACGCCGAGATCCTCGGGAAGGAGGATGAGGCTGTCTACGCCTTCATCGAGAGGGGACTCGCCGCCACCGCTGACACCACTCTGGGGTTGAACGATTATCTGGGCTTAGTCATGGAGGTTGGGAAGACTAACCTAAGAGCGATGGAGCTGCTCGACGCAGCGAACACCAACAATTACGGTGACCCAGTCCCGACAGTTGTTCCGCTCGGCCACAGAAAAGGAAAGGCAATCTTAGTATCAGGTCACGACCTCCACGACCTCGAACTGCTCCTTAAGCAGACAGAGGGAAAGGGGATCAACATCTATACTCATGGAGAAATGCTTCCAACCCACGGCTATCCTGAGCTGAAGAAGTATAGCCACTTCTATGGTCACTACGGCACAGCTTGGCAAAACCAGATCAAGGAGTTCTACACTTTCCCCGGCGCAATACTGATGACTACCAATTGTATTCAACGTCCAGCACACACATACATCAACAACATCTTCACCACAGGCTTGGTTGGTTGGCCGGGCGTAAAACACATCGCCGACAAAGACTTCACACCAGTCGTCAAGAAAGCACTTGAGCTACCTGGGTTCCAGGAGGATAATAAAGCAGGCACCGTAACGGTGGGCTTCGGTCATAACGCCGTTATGAACGTAGCGCCGAAGGTCATTGAGCTTTTAAAAGCAGGGAAGATAAGGCACTTCTTCCTCGTCGCGGGTTGCGATGGAGCCAAACCGGGTCGTAACTACTATACCGAATTTGTGGAGAAGGTGCCGAAGGACTGCATTGTGCTAACCCTAGCCTGCGGCAAGTTCAGGTTCTTCACCAAGCAGCTGGGTGACATCGAGGGGATACCTCGACTCATCGACATAGGGCAGTGCAACGACGCCTACTCAGCGATCCAGATAGCATTGGCATTAAGCAAAGTATTCGGCGTCGGAGTCAACGAGCTGCCATTGAGCATGGTGTTAAGCTGGTATGAACAGAAGGCAGCAGCTATTTTGCTGACCCTTTTGAGCCTCGGCATAAAGAACATACGCCTAGGTCCTAGCCTGCCCGCCTTCATCACCCCGAATGTGTTGAAGGTGCTGGTCGACAACTACAATATTATGCCCATCACAACGCCAGATGAGGATCTTAAGGCGATCCTGGGATGAAAGTCGTAAATGTGAAGACGGCGAAGCTTGGGGAGAACCCCCACGGCGTCGAGTCCAAGTCTTTGTATAACACGGAGTACGCTACTGTGACTCATCTCACCCTCCATCCGGGTGAGCAGCTGAAACCCCACATAACTCCGACAGATGTTTTCTTCTATGTCCTCGAGGGAAAGGGATTCGTAGAGGTTGGCGATGAGGTAAAGGAGGTTGGATCGGACACCCTTATCGAGAGCCCCAAAGGTATCCCCCATTGCTGGTATAACAGGAGCACCGCCCTACTGCGCTTCCTAGTTTGCAAGGTCCCCCGTCAAACGGAGCCCACAAAGATACTCTAACGCGTTTATCTTCCGCCGTTTACATCTCCAATATCGACTTCGATGGTTAAAGTAAATGTTGGAGACGTCGCTCCCGACTTCACTCTCTTCGACCAAGAAGGAAAGCCTGTAATGCTTTCCTCCCTCAAAGGGAAAATTGTTGTATTATACTTCTACCCCAAGGATTTCACCTCCGGATGCACCAAGGAGGCGTGTCACTTCAGGGACGTTTTTGAAGACTTCACCGAGGCAGGCGCAGAGGTAATCGGCGTAAGCGGGGATAACCTAGAGTCCCATAGGAAGTTCAGGGACGCTTATCTGCTTCCTTTCTCGCTTCTAAGCGATGTAAAGGGTGAGGTTAAGAAGCTGTATGGCGTTGCTGGCCATATACTACCTGGCAGGGTTACATTCGTCATCGATAAGATCGGCATCATACGCTACGTCTTCAGCTCCCAAACCGATATGAAAGCTCACGTTGATGAGGCGTTAAAGATCGTGAAGACGTTGAACTAAGTATCAAATACCATGCGAACGATGAAACCGTCTCCCGATTTCTCGATGCTCATCATATGATAGGTTACTGCTTTTACGGCTATACCTACGTTATGGGTTGCCGCTGTGAATCTCTCCCCTCGGCACTCAGCCACCGCCTTAAGGTTCTCCTCATCAATCTCCACTGTCAGACTTTTGGCAGTCAATCCTTCGGAGTCATTAAGAAAAAGAAGCTCATCAAGGAGGTTAAAAAGAAGACTTTGAAGATCAGTGCCTTCAACCTCAGCGGTAAAGCTCTCCCGCTCCACTATACCTTCGAGAGGGGTTATGACATTTAGCATTCCGAGGACAACATTGGCCACAGCCTCCTCAAGGGTCCTCCCCCTACCCTCAACGAGAAGGTCCGCAGGCGGCCCACCAGGCGGATACCCATAACCGAACATATTACTCCCACTCTATAGTGCTCGGCGGCTTGTTAGTAATGTCATAGACAACACGAGTGATCTGAGGGATACTATTAGTGATCCTGACGCTAATGCTCTCGAGGATATCCCAGGGAACCCGGGTAAAGTTAGCGGTCATAGCGTCGACGCTCTCAACAATACGGACAGCAGCGGTCAAGCCGTAAGCGCGTTCATCACCCTTGACGCCTGTACTCTTTGTATTAGTGAGGACAGCGAAGTACTGCCAAAGCTTCCCAACGATCTCACTCTTCTCAACCTCTTCGGTGACGATAGCGTCCGCCCTGCGGAGGGCGTTGAGCTTCTCCTCAGTGACCTCCCCGACTATACGGACTGCGAGACCGGGGCCGGGGAACGGTTGTCGCCAGATCAACTCCTTAGGTAACCCAATCTTAGTACCTAACGCGCGGACTTCGTCCTTGTAAAGGTCCTTCAACGGCTCGACAACTCCCTTGAACTCCATATGTAGGGGGAGACCGCCGACATTATGGTGAGTCTTGATTGTATCCGCGTGACGGGTGATTCCCGACTCGATCCTGTCTGGATAGATAGTCCCTTGGACGAGATATTCTGCACCGAACTGCCGTGCTTCGTCTTCGAAAACGCGTATGAACTCCTCGCCGATGATCTTTCTCTTTGCCTCGGGGTCAATGACCCCCCTTAGCTTCCCAAGGAACCTGTCTTTGGCGTTGACGACCTTGATGTTGACATCAATGCCTTCCATAGCCTCTTTGACTTGTATGGACTCGTTGAGGCGCATAAAACCGTGGTCAACGTGAACGGCTATGATCCGATCACCTAGGGCTTTGCCCACGATAGCTGCAGCGACGCTGGAGTCTACTCCCCCGCTTAGGGCGATAACCGCTCTGCCATTCCCGATTTGGGCTTTGACAGCATTGATCCCCTGCTCGACTGCGTCGGTAGGACGCCAGTTGGGTTGGCATTTACAGATTTTGAAGACGTAGTTGAGGAGCATCTCATAGCCGTGAGCAGTATGTTTGACTTCTGGGTGCCACTGAAGACCGTAGATAGGTTTTTCTTCATGTCGGAACGCGGCGACGGGTGCGGAGTCAGTGTGGGCGAGGATGTGGAAGCATGCTGGAAGGCTATATACGGTGTCGCCGTGGCTCATCCAGACGGGTTCCTCCGCCTGCATTCCCTCTAGGATGCCCTCAGGTCTGTCTATAATCGCGGTCCTTGAGCCGTATTCTCTGACCTCCCCCTTCCGGATGTCACCTCCATATAAGTCTGCGAGGAGTTGGTGACCATAACAGAGGCCGAGTACCGGTAAGCCTAGTTCGAGGATGTATTCGTCCAATTTGAGAGGGTTCTCAGCGTTGACACTACTGGGACTCCCCGAAAGTATAACTCCCTTGATCTTCATCACATTACCTAAGGCCTTTACCTCTTCAGCTGAAGCGTCGCTGGGGAGGATCTCGGAATAGACCTTCATCTCCCTGACACGGCGCGCAATTAGGTGGCAGTACTGACCACCGAAGTCGAGGATTACAATTCCGTCTGGAAGTAGTTCAGGGGGCATTGATCACTACAACCCAGAGATCTCTATATGGGTTTTGTTAAGCGACTATGTTACTTTACAAAAATCAACCTTCTCGATTAAAAGCAATTCCTAGTCAATTACCCCATCCTAAAAATTAACTCAGCAAGTATTATTTCCTTAACGCGTATCTTTTAGGCTGACCAGACAATGGGTGTGCATATCGCGGTAGTCGGGAACGGCAGGATAGGTAGGCCTACCGCTTACTCCCTCTTAACTGAGAGACTCATGGATGAACTCAGCCTCGTAGACATCAAGTCGAGTCTCGCTTGGGCTTTTGGTGAAGAACTCAGGCACGCTGCCACAAGCCTGAAGCTTGATGTGAAGATAAACTCCTATGAGATGGATGAGGGAGTTAGCGGAGCTGACCTCGTGGTAGTCTGTCCCGGAAAGCCGAGGATTCCGGGTGTCAAACAGGACAGACGCGATCTTGCGATAGCGAACGCTGCCACGATTAGGCAGGTTGCAGAGATAATGGTACCGAGAAACCATGGCTCCAAATGGGTCGTCGTCTCAAATCCGGTCGACGCAATGGCTACCCTGTTTAAAAAAATAAGTGGGGAAGGTTTCGTCATTGCAACTGGAGACTATCCTGATACGCTAAGGTTCAGAGCCAAACTTAGTCTCGACCTCGGGGTACCTGTCTCAAAGGTGGAGGGCTTCGTTGGTGGCGAACATGGCTCCGCCGCCTTCCCTCTTTGGTCGACAACGAGGATCGAGGGTAAGAACATCGATGATTATCTCTCCCATACCGGTAAAACACTCGATAGAGATGGCGTTGTGCAGTATGTACGAGGTATATCAAAACAGCTAGTCGATGTCATTGGCGCCACAGAGTTCGGTCCCGCCCCTGGCTTCAGAGATATTGTAAGGGCGATCATTAAGGACCGCAAAGAATTAATGAGTATCGCTGACTCGACAAAGTTCCCCGAACTCCCTGAGTCGGTCAACGTAAGCATTCCCACCCTCGTGGGGTCGAGGATCGGTCCCAATATCTGGGATAAGCTGATGCCCAGCGAACAAGCGAACATAAAGACTGCGGCAAAAGCGATACATGAAAACTATACTTTAGCCCTCAATTCCCTCGATCTTGGTTAACCTATTATTTGTTTAGACTTGTTTCTAAAATGTTGTATAAGAATTTCACATTGAAGCGCGCGTATACACCCAATTTTTAATTAATTTGAAAAATAAAAAATTACACCTCATTTTCCCCTGGAAAATTGAAACAAAATCAGACGCATACCTAGATCATGTCTTTAAAAGAAGTTGAGGTAGTGTTATCCATGAAGTCCCTCAAAGTGCCCGCCTGGGAGTGGTATGGTTGGAAGCCTGAGACCCTAACCTTCCCTGAAGACTGGGAGGTCCATGAGCAGAGAATGAAGGGGCATGATGCCCCCGCTCTCGAGCCAACGGAAATCGAGGAGAATCTCTCACATCCTATCGGCTCCAAGAGATTAATCGAACTAGCCAAGGGGAAGCGGAAATGCGTGATTATTTTCGACGACATGACACGCCCTACGAAGACAACACAGATGCTCCCCGCAGTGCTATCGGAACTTCATAAGGGAGGCCTCACGGACGACCGGATCCTATTCATGATGGCCTCCGGCGCCCATACAGGCAGGATGCTCTTCGACTTCCAGAAGAAACTAGGTGATGAAGTTTGCGAGAGGCATCTAGTCTTCAACCACAACCCCTACGAGAGCTTCGTCGACCTCGGGAAAACAAGCTGGGGAACCCCGATCCGGATAAACAAAGAGGTCATGAGCTGCGACCTTAAGGTTGTAATCAGTAGCATCATGCCCCACTTCGGCTACGGCTTCGGTGGTGGATCAAAGATGATCCTCCCCGGCGTCTCAGCGGTCGACTCAATTAGTCCAAACCACGCAATCAAGAAAGGCACTGACCCCGGAAAAGTCCACAAAAACGAGCGACGCCTCGACTCCGAAGAGGCAGCTCGGAAGGTAGGACTCGACTTTATTGTCCACGCTCTACTGAATGAGAGCTCGGATGTTTGTGATCTAGTGGCCGGTGACATGATTGAAGCCCATCGCGAGGGAGTTAAGCGAGCACGTAACCACTATGTCACAAAGATCTTCCCCGATGCAGACATCAGCATTGGTAACACCTACCCTATGGCTAACGAAGGGTACAAAGCCTACCACATAGTCCTCGAGTCGGTCAGAAAAGGCGGTGATATGGTTTACCTCCTCTTTACCCCCGAGGGGTGCCGCGTTCACTTCTACAACGGTCGCTTCGGCACCGACTACGGCGGCCAGGGCTGGAAACCCGATGTCTACGTCAAGAAACCTTGGAAAATGGGGCGTATTATCTGCGTCTCCCCTAGTGGTCTAATGAAGGCTGATGAGCCCTACTATGGTGAGGGCTCACAGTGGGTGAAGACATGGAGAGAGGCCCTAAAGATGATGGAGAACGTCCACGGCTCCAAAGCCAAGATCGCTCTCTATCCCACCGCTTCAATGCAGATCAGCGAATCCAACGCAGCCTTAGACTAGATCTGGTCAGGTTCGACCAAGGTTAGCAAATTCTTGTCCGCGCGCCTACTGGGCACACCCGACGAGTGGTGCTATCCAAATAAAACTTCAAATTCCACCAAACCATAATCTAACCAGTGTTATGGGTGATTCTATGAGCGGCATAATACTTGTCAGAGATATCATGTCTAAAAACATAAAAACCGTAAGAACCGACGACTCCGCCCACGATGCGGTCGTTAAAATGAACAAATTTGATGTCGGAAGCGTCATCGTAACAAACAACAACCGCCCAATCGGGATAATTACCAGCAAAAACATTCTGACCCGAGTCGTAGAACCTCGACTCGACGCAGGTACAATCAGAGCTAAAGACATCATGAGCAGCCCCCTCATGACCATAGAACCTGATGCATCCGTCGAGGACGCTGCGAAAATCATGGCTCAGAGGAGGATAAAGAAGCTCGCCGTAATGGATAAGGATAAGATCCTAGGAATCCTCAGCACAAGCGACATCGTTAGAGCCAACCCAACCCAACTCGGTATCCTCCAGGAGCTACTAAGAATAAGCTAAACATGCACTATATATTACAAGACCTTTTTTTTAAAAATTACCCTCACAAGTCTTAAGGCTGAAAAGCCAGAATATATATGGACCTGTTATGCCAAAGAATAAAGAGAAGGACGTATGGGAGAGAGAAGCTAAAAAACCCAACGAATACCATTGCGTCGAAGCCCGTCGAGGTCGCGAGTTCATTGTCCGAATGACAACAGGAGCTGACGTCTACAAGGCAATTCAACAATTCGCTAAAGATAAAAAAATCAAGTTCGGAAAGATCCACGCCGCTTTCATGGGCGGATTCAGCCCAGCTAAGATGTTCATGT
>CAZIAF010000102.1:0-7394 GCA_964537625.1 uncultured Candidatus Bathyarchaeia archaeon | reverse complement strand
GCGAATAAAGTCAGTGCTCGAGAACTGACTAAACCTGCTAAAAGCTCGTGCGCGGTTAGGATCATCACATGGTTGATAAACTATTGATCCACAATCAACTAGATGCCTCTCAAAGCTGTCGTCTTCGACCTCGATGGGACACTCATCGACTCCCGGATAAACTACGAACTGATGGCAGGAAAGATTAGAAAAGTTCTCTCCGAGGCAGGGATAGCAGAGGAGCACCTCACAGACAGGAGGAAGATCTACCAGGTTATCCGCGGGGGAGACCAAGTACTTACGGAGATGGGCATCGACGCAACCCGACGTCCCCCAATCAAGGCGGAGATGGAACGGATAATGAACCAAGTTGAACTCGAAGGCGCCCACCTCTCGAAACCGATGCGAAACGCAAAAAGAACACTACGCACCCTGAGGAAACACGGTTTAGGCATCGGTATAGCGACGCGTGGCTGCCGAGAATACGCCCTGAAAAGTATGGAACTCACCGGCATCCACCAATATGTCGATAAATGCCTCGCCCGCGACGATGTGCCCTACCCGAAACCCGACCCCCGCCACCTCCTAGAATTACTCATCTACTTCAAAGCTGAACCCAACGAGGTTATCTACATCGGAGACACCACAACCGATCTAGACACAGCAAAAGCAGCGAGAGTCGAATTCATCGGGTACAAACGCGATGAAGAGTGGGGAAAAATGCTCCTCGAAGCGGGGTGCACCAGAATGGTAGACAACCTCATCTACCTTTTAGAGATCGCGAAAAGCTTCTAGTACAAGATTGCGCAGAGCAAAGTAGTGCGAACTCGTACTATAAGGTATTTTTATTTTGCCCTCATCCGGTTATTTTTCGCATTGTGTTCGAGTTCCGCAATTCCAAGTCTCTCCATCAATGGCGGAATATACATCCCAAACCGACCGCGAAAACCTTTCTTAAGACCATACCAACCACCGACGGGATTACTTGGAGACCGACCCCAGGCTTCCACTGTGCCATCCTTGACAGGCTTCAGCTCATCCGCACTCCCAAGTTCCATCCAGTCACCATGGGCTTTCAGCATCTTATGCAAATCAGAGATGACTCGGAAGTCGTAGTGAAGAACTGTTTTCCCAACGGTGCAGACCAGAATCTCTCTACCATCTTTCTCATCCTTATACATCTCGTAATCAGATGTTCCCGGAGGAGTTTTCAGCTTCCATGGATCTTGCTTTGTTCCCGACTCAGTAACCATTCAAATAACCTTGGATTTATTGTATCCGCCTTATTTAAACGGAGAAATTAGCTGAAAAATAGACTTAATCACGTACGATTATTAGATGATGAGATGCGCACACGCCTAATTATCAAAATAAAATTATTATAACTGTATCGTGCAAGCAAGAATAATATAAGAATAAACGAGCGCACACGAGTTAAGAGAAGAGGACAGGTGATAAGATGAAGTACAACTGCAGGGCGTTTAGAAACAGCGTCAAAGACTGGGATGACCCAAAGAAACTAGAAAGAATAGATTACATTGTTGAAGCTAACACCTTAAAAGAGGCTAAGAATAAAGCGGTCCAAGAGACCTTCAAATTTGACATGCAGAGTGCCAATAAGATCGTTCAGAAGGTTGAGATAGAGATAGACGATGAATGGCGTTTAATAGAATAGGAAATGTTGCAAGCGCGCGAACGAAAACGAATGTTTAAAATGATAAATAGCAATCTAAGGCTGTGAGTCAAAAGCCTATCACGCAATTATCTGAATCAGAGGTCATTGACATTGCTAATCAGGCATTAAAGTCAGAACTTACCGTTGCTGCAATATATGAAAAACTCGCTAAAAAGTTCAAAGACGATGAAATATCTCAAAAACTAGAAGAATTTTCTCACGCTGAACAATTTCACGCCAACTTTTGGACATCCTTCCTAGAAAAAAGGTCTCAAAACCCAAATGATATCAAAGTCAATAATATACAGGTCAATGGACTAACCTTTATCTACGGATTATTAGGGATCGGGCTGACGTTAAAGCTTCTCGAAGCAGGAGAACGAAAAGTAATACAAAGCTACGCAAATATATTCAAATTAGAGTCATTAACGTCGCAAGAAAGAACAGGGATTACACGATTTTTACTCGCAGAGATTGCACATGAAGAAGGACTCACTAACTATGAAACGAATTTCAAGTTCTTCATTAATCAGATAAGTATAATTTTTTCTGAGACTAGTAGTGGACTGGTTACCGTTCTATCTGCCGCTATAGGCCTCTCAGGCGTTTATAATGATCCTTTTGTGATCGGAATAACCGGCTTGATTGTTGGGTTAACTGGGGCTTTGAATACCGTGGTTGGTTTCTATTTCTTCGGCAGGACCTCAAGAAGAATCAATGAAGACATTCTTGAAAGAATCAAAACTACTTGTAATTGTGCACCTGAGGTTTATTTGAGCAGGGTCAAGAGATATATGCTTAGGAGAAACTATACCGAAGAAATTGCTGAACTAATTGCTAAAGAGGCTAAAGACAAACGGTTGATTGAGCGAATAATTGCTGAGGAAGAGTATGGTATTAGGGGACCGCTTCCAAATCCCAGGAACAGTGCTCTTTGGGCGGGTTTGTTTAAGATCATTGGCACTGTTTTACCTTTATCCCCATACTTTCTCGGTTTTCCGGTCTCAGTCTCTATCCTTATGTCGATTCTCATTACTTTAGTTATGTTGTCTATTGCTGGTTCATTAGTTGCTATCGCTGCCGAGGTTAGTGTACAAAATAAGATTGTTGAGCTGGTTTCGGGAGGAATAGTATTAGCAACGTTAACCTATATTATCGGAAAATCTGCTTCATTCTTGTTGACCTATTTTAAAATAGGTTAAAAAAATAGGTATAGTCTCTACACTATAATTCTAACCAAAATGCGCGCGCAATCATAACATCCATTCTCGCGCAATAATCTATTTAAAAAAAAGGGCTACAACTTACCCCGCATGATAACTTCAAACATTCTACCTGCTTCGGGTCTGAACATGTGGCTCCAATAGAGTCCATAACCAGTTCGCGAATTCGCGGAGGTTCTTGGTTTGGATGTAGACCTCCCCGGGACCATGTATACGGGTAACTAAACCTTCTCCACCGAAGATCGTTTCCTTCCAGCCACCGATGCGTTCAACACGGTAATCACAGTTTTCCGAAAAGGCGACCAGATGAAAGTTATCAACAACCAGCTCTTCCCCAGCTGTGAGTTCGTGCCTGTCAATGGCACCAAAGACGTTAATAAAGAGGTCACCCTGTCCGGTGGTCCTGATCATGAAGAGGCCTTGCCCAAAGAGGCCCTTAGTGAAGCCCTCCCACCGGATATCTAGGTCAACTGCTTGGCTCGATGCGAGGTAGCTCGCCCTCTGAATAATGTAACCGCTGCCCGGTTGGACACTTAGTTTAGTAATATCACCGACAGGTGCTGCGACGAGACCCAACTCACCGGAGCCATTCACGGCGATGAAATCGTTAACGAAGAAGCTCTGGCCGCCGATTATGGTGCTTGCTAGGGTGCCGAGAAAGCTGCTCTCCCTCTGCCGTGTTCTCACCTGTATGGTAGGTGTCATGTAGGTCATGGCTCCTGCCTCCCCCGTGATCTGCTCCCCCGACTCTAGATTGACCACTAGCATCGAGTAGCTTGGACTATACTTCACCTGGAACCTCATAGTTATCGCTTAAACTAGGATTTGACCCGCTTTTAAATGCGAGCTGGATAAAAACCAAGTCTAAAACTAGAGGTCGTCGTCCTTGCTACGCCTCAGGCTCAGGATTATCCCCTTTAGTACCATCCATGCAAAGTAGACGCTTGGAATAAAACCGATAACCACAACAACGATGTATAGAAGGCTTGGACCCTGCTCACTCACAGCTATCGACCTTTCCACGCTAATACAACTATAAAAGAATGATGGAGTGAACTTGGTACATATATTGGGTCCCTCATTTAAGCCAAAGTCTAACCATAGAAACCTTTAACGAATAAAGCAACATGTGGATAATAGGTTTGGGGTGAAAAATATCTATTTTTTAGATTTGGATCCCTTCTTAGCCTCGGTCTCGAGTTTGTTGAAGAGGCTCCGAAGCTGCCGCTTCATCGCAGAATGGTCCCGGCTAATGCCGAGTGCGTCAGCGAAGTCATTCGTCGTCCTCAACAGCTTAGCTCGGCCCTTCCCCTTATCCTGTTGAACGAACCCCAACTGGACGAGCTGCTTGATATGCTGATACGACTGACTGCCACGTGCGAGAGCCACCTCTTTCTGCTCTATAGGCTGATTGTAAGCGATGTAACTCAGGGTTCGTAGAGGCCCCACCCTGAGGAGGGGGCGGATGCTAAATTTGCGCGCTTCCTTCGTGTAATCTGTTTTTAGCTGAATTACGACCCTATCCTCGGGAAGATATCTGACCTCAAGGGGACTCCTATCCTGCTCATAGATCTCTCCAAGGCGCATCGTAAGGGCTTTAGCCTCCTGCTCGTTCTCGAGCTTAAGATGCGCTACGATAGTGGCGAGACTGAGAGGTCTGCCCGAAGCGTAGAGGATCGCCTCTAACCGCGCAAGCCTATCATCCACCTTACTACTCAACCCCGTCACCTGATTACTACTTCCTGCTGTACTATTCCTAATAACTTATATGGATTAAACGCCAGCGGCTATATCGCGGCGGTAGAAGAGGGTCCCCCTGACGGAGTAGGTATCGTAGTACACTCTTTCCCTAGCCTCAGCGGTTGACTTCCCCCTAGCGAGGAGGGCGATCGCTCTACTGCCAGTAGTCTTCACTACGCCGTCCTCCTCGTAAACCGAGGCGTAGTAGGGCTCGGAGTACCTCAAAGGTTCTAGAGCTAATGGTCTGTCTTTCTTTGGAGAGTCAGGATATCCCTCGGGAACGAGGTAGACGCATACCGTTGCCTCCCTCCTGAAGGAGGGCTTGTTGAGCCGCCCGTCAACCATCCTTAACCCGGTCTCGAGCAGCGAGTCCTCGAGAAGGGCGAGAACATTTATCGCCTCAGGGTCTCCAAGCCTTGCGTTGTACTCTATAAGGTAGACACCGCGGTTGGTGTTCATGAAACCACCATACAGGAACCCCTTATATTCGCCAACGGACTCAGCCAGGATTCGGACTGTTGCCTTCATGATCTCCACACCCTTTTTCACGGTTTGGGCGTCGAGGTCAGGTAGACTGTGGTCGGGGCAGTTGAAGCTTCCCATGCTCCCGGTGTTGGGTCCCTTGTCACCATCGTAAGCACGCTTGTAGTCTCGGACCAGTGGCATAACCTCGACATGCTTCCCGTCGACGAACGCCTGGAGTGTGAACTCTTTACCCATGAGTTTTTCTTCCAGGATGACGAAACCATCCCTCCGGATCGTCTCGGCAGCGTAATCCTCCACCTCCTTCTCTGAGTGAAGGTGTTCACCAGTCAGTTTAACGCCCTTTCCACCGGTTAAGACGTCGGGCTTTACAGCGACCTCTGGATGGTCGCTGAGAAACTCACGGACCTCGAAGAGGTTTCGACACACCTTGAACTCCGGGTTACCAGTAATGCCACCCTCATGGAGAACAAACCGGGCATAACTCTTGCTCCACTCGAGACGCGCCAAGTTCTTCACCGGCCCAACGGTAGGTATACCCATTAACTCTAGGTGGTCAACGATCCCCGCAGCGAGAGGCGATTCGGGACCAACATAGGCGATGTCAATGTCTCTAAACCTGCTATATTCACTCGGCTCATTGATGTCCATGATCTCAACGCGCTTCGATATGGAAGCGATGCCAGGGTTACGCTTCGCCATTGCAGCGACGAGCTCCGCCCCGTCAAAGTAGAGTTTCTTCGCAATCGCGTGCTCGCGGGCACCGTTCCCGACCACTAGGGCTCTCATGCAATCACCTCGGTTCGAACAGAAATACCCAGGCTGGGAAGAAAAGAGTTTATCGGGGCTTCGTGACCTCTCGGAGCACCTTTACGAGCGCAACGGCCTCTTCCTCGGTGTTATAGAAGTGTGGGCTCAAGCGGAGTCCACCGATTCGTGGACTGACAAAGATTCCTTTCTGTTGGAGTTTGTTACTCACCGTCTTGTAATCGGGGACCTGAACATTTACGTAGATGCGCCTCTCCTCCTCCTTAGGCGTCTGGAGCTTGAACCGCTTCTTGGTTAACTCCTCGACTAGGACGTTATCCACCGTCCGAATCTGCTTCTCAACATCTTTCCTGCCGTGGCTAAGGAGAATCTTCATCGAGTTCTCGACAGCGACGTATGAAATCTCCTGCTGTGGGTAGATCTCGATGCGCTCGATGCCCTCCCGGGGCTTGTAATCGTAGAGGGTGAATGCATCGGTTGTGTTTAGGTCGTTCTCCTCAGGAGTGAGCGTTTGGGCTCCAACGTAGACCGGCTGGTAGTCAGCCGCTATCTTCTTGGAGACGTAGAGGAACCCAGCTGCCTGGCTGTAGGGCCCACCCATCAGCCACTTGTAGGTACTTGTAGCGACAAAGTCGACACCCCACTTATCGGCTTCCCACATTAGGCTGCCGACGCTCTGGGTACCGTCGACGACGAGTCTTGCTCCGTGATCGTGGCAGACTTCTGCAAGTGCTTTGAGGTCGTGGAGGTAGCCATTAAACCAGCTAGGTTGGTCGACCATGACGGCGACGGTTTTATCGTTGACCGTCTTCTCAAACTGCTCGATTGTGACGATCCCCCTCTTGCTCTTTATCCACTTGGGTTTCGCTCCGCGCTCCCTCTGCTTATTGACTACCGTGGCGCACATAGGGAAGCTGAGGTTTGTAGCGACTATGTTGGTCCCCCTCTTGAAGGGAAGCATGTTGAAGGCTGTGTTGATGCCTGTGGAGGCATTAGGAATGAAGCAAACCTCGTCCTCGGTAGCTCCAATTATCTCAGCGAGTAGCTTCTTACTGTTCATACGACGAGTAGCCCACCTCTCCATCCCCTTTCTCCATACAAGTTCACCCCTGAATGAAGCGGTGAGGTCCGCAATGTACTCCTCCATGACCTTGAGCGTCGACGACGGAACCGCACCCGTCGCAGCGGTGTCAAAGTAGATTCTTCCCTTCGTGAGCGGGAACTCATCCTTGAGCTTTATAACCATGACACCATATTGCGCCTTGCACCGAAAAACCTTTCATTTAGATAATATATTCATTTTTTAGTTAAATTAATATTCAAGTTTCTTTTTATATTTAGACTTGAGATTAAAAAATTATCTTTGAATATTATACTTGTGCGAGCTCATATGTGACTTGCGTGCCTAATCGTTTATTTATCACCGCAATAGCGGATTGGGTACTAGTGCTAGTTGGGTATTGCAGCGGTGTTCAACCACACTGGTTAACAATTCACCACCGTCCAGTATCTGCGTAAAAGCTGTG
>CAZIAF010000101.1:0-7421 GCA_964537625.1 uncultured Candidatus Bathyarchaeia archaeon | reverse complement strand
CATTTATGAGGATAAAACTTGTTTATTGTATTTGCAATTGAGCTCTTAAATAAAATGCTAGAAAATGCAATATTTCCAGGAGGATCTCAAGTCAAATTTATTACAAGATCTTGTATTGAGGAAAAATACTGTTATTATTTAATACCCTCTTATTTAAGCACCTGAATAAACACAAATAATAACTGAATGTGAACATTATGACTTCGAGTATCAGTAAAGCTACTTATTTGATCCGAAACTGGTACAATTTTCTTATGCGGCAAGAAGAGCCTTTTAAAATTAATATTCTGAAAAATTTTGCTCAAAGATTTTCAATGAACCTAACCTATCAATACCAACCCATTTATCTTACTAGCCTCGGCGCTTCACCACTCATCCTCGGTTATCTAAACAGCGTTAACGGCCTTGTAAACACTCTGCTCGCCATCCCCACCGGTGTAATGGCGGATAGATCAGGAATAAAACGGGTTCTCACTCTAACCCTGATTTTCTCTATTCTTAGCGGACTCTTATTCGGATTTGCATCCTCGTGGGAAGTTGGGGCTGTCGCTCTCGTTTTATCGGGTGTAGCCTACATCCTTGATCGAACTGTATGTCCTATGATATGTGGCTCATGTTTAGCAACCCAAGAAAGGTTAACCGGTATGGGTATCTGCGATACAGTATCATTTTTCCCACAACTAGTAGCTCCACTCCTTGGAGCTACCCTAATTACCCTCTTTGGTGGAATGAATGTTGAAGGCATAAGACCCTTATTCTTCATACAAGGAATTGGTCTAATCGGGGCTTTAGCAATCATATTATGGAAGTTTAATAACCCCATTTCTCAACCGATTGGAAAAAGCAAGAATGTCTTCACTGACATTGGAGCCATTTTTAAGGAAGGTTATGTTATAAAGAGGTGGCTTTTTCTCACAATTGTTGCGGCTTTCCCCTGGCAAGTCATGTTTTACACGCCCTTATATGCCGCCCAAATAAAAGGCGCTGACCAGTTTATCTTGGGCGGCATGAGCGCAGCCTCAACCATAGTGTTCGTTTTTTTCGCAATACCCTTAGGTCACCTCTCGGACACAGTTGGACGCAAAAAAATCGCTGGCTTCGCTTCTATACTTTTAATCTTATCCTATCTTGTACTTATTTGGGCACCAAATAATTTGGTCCTGCTTCTGTCAGGTTTACTAAGCGGCTTCAGTATGTCGTTTACACAAAACCTGATGGCTATCTCAGTTGATCTTGTTCCACGTGAGTACCTAGGAAGTTGGTATGGGATACTAGGTTTCTGTCGAGGTTTAATTGGAATCGTATCTCCTCTATTATGTGGATACCTCTGGGTATTCGTGTCACCAAGCAGCGTCTTCTACCTCTTAGTTTTTATGCAAATTCTGGCCTTAGGTGCTCTGCTACTGGTTCCAACCAGATTCACTAGGTAAAATCCAAAAAAAATGGTACAATGCACATTAAAGGTTGGCTTTGTGAGCTCTATCTAGAGCACA
The DNA here is from genome assembly GCA_964537625.1 of uncultured Candidatus Bathyarchaeia archaeon. GTDB lineage: Archaea > Thermoproteota > Bathyarchaeia > TCS64 > TCS64 > UBA8941. Next base: position 5,928 of record CAZIAF010000101.1, on the reverse strand, counting down.
AAAATAATTACAGAAAGTATGATGTCCCCAAAGATTACGCTGGTGATATAACCTACTAAGAAAAAAACTAGGAAAGGTAATGTATAAGAGACCCATCCCTTCTGTCTTCCCGCACTAGCCAACTTTTTGAGTGTTGAAATCGCTTCCGTATCAGCCATAAAATCCGGTCTAAGAATAATGCTGATCTTACCCTCGCTATCTATCTTCTCTAAAGGATACTGGAAAGGAGGACCTCTGATTTTTGAAAGATCTACCTTTCTCCCTGTAAGCATCAAGAGAACCTTCTTCCAACTGCTAATGTGTTTATAACCAGTAAACAAACCTTCACTCCACTGTAGCAAGTTGAGAAGGAGCATTATGAGGCTGAAACAGGCACCGATAAAAACAGAGTTCGATAGTACACTCAAAGGCATAAGCAGAGGAGTTATTCCTAATGTATCGAAACCTATCTTTGGAGGTATAGGCGAAAGAATCGTAATGGCAACTAAAGCGAGAAGATCAGCTTCACCGAAAAGTCCTAAATAACCGATTAATGCAGCGAAGATAACCGAAAAACCAACTGAAAAAAGAAGCATTGTAAAATTCATTGTGCCCATTACTAAAGCGTAAATATCAAGAATAATGCCTATGGATCCAAATAATATCCATATTAGATCATTTATCTCTCGTGTTTTCCAATCCTTATAGGACGAGTAAGAAAGCATAACCAGAACAAGAAACACTCGAAAAAAATCGATGCTAATAATTTCTACGCTCAGGTCTGCCATCCTCAAGTATTATACTCCAAAGCCATATTTAATTTGTATATTAAAAGAAAAATTGTTACTAAGAATACCGCATATATTTACTTGCCCTTAATTATTTGAAGTCAACGAGTGTTTCATAAGTGAAATGGCTGTAATATTCTTTTGACCACAAACATGGAGCAACCTATAAGCTTCTCTCTAAACTATGTACTTAAAAATCTGGAAAACAAGGTCTTATCAAATGGTGAAGCCAAAGCCATTCTCGACAAACGAGTCCTCACGGTGAACCATCAAGGAAAAATCATTGTTTCAATACCATATTTTCAAATATTAGACATCAATGACGAAGACTATTCGATTACTCTCTACCTATACTCTGGTGAAAAACTAGTCTTAAATCAGATAGGCTACGAATACGAGAACTTCCTCAGAAAACTCTACAAACTCCGCAACGAACTCCTACTAAAATACATGCTAATGGAAGAACAAAACATCGCTTATGCAATCGAAGCAAATTATCAATACTTTGACGAAGATGGCGACGAGCGTAAAGGACCCTGTGAAGCTAGAGTCTACGAGTCCGCGCTAGTTATATTACCCGATAAAGGAGAACCCATACGAATCCCATTATGTTACATATATGATACAACCCTTGAAGATTACACCTGCACAATCAAGATTGAGCGAGGACAATGGATTAAACTATCACAGATGGGTGAGAAAACAGATTATTTCAAGAGAAGCCTTGATAAATCTTTAGATGACTTAAACCTACGCGCATGCAAACTATTATCTGAGCTCGCTCCCGGAATCGATCATTTAATAATTTTGAAAGCTTCCATTTTATTGAGTGATGGGAAAGCCGCTTCCAAAACACAGATCCAAACAATATCCCCCGAGCTTTGGATCCAACTCGAAAAAAGATTGAAACTCATGGGTCTAGATGAGGAGTACCGTTATCTCACAAATCTTTCTGCACAAACCGAGGTCTGGATAGGTGTTAAACGAGGACTAATGGGCGAGAAGTCCGGTGAATATTTCTGGTTTATGACTCCTATCTACGACTCTGACCCCAATAAGCCAGGAAACGCCTTGGCAGTTGAAGCATCTTCTGAAGAAAACTCTGGCAAAGCAACATACTTCTTCAGAATCTTTGATCGAGACTATTATAGAAAAGGAAACCAACATGAAACCCTAAGAACTGAAATTGAAAAATTCGTCGATAAAATAAACCAATCTATGATCGAGATAAACTTTCGACGAGAACCGATCTACTTAATTGAAGATAAACTCAACACACCAGAGTATGAGATGTATCTGTATGCATCAAATAAACTATCATCCTTGAAACACCTTAGAAGACTCTACCTTGGGAGAGTGCTTCACATATCGTTTGAACAATGGAAAACAAGTGTAGACGACCTCCTAACATTCAACACTCAAAGCATTGATAACGAAGGAAAATGGAAAAAAGGATAGGTATAATCATGCCAGGATACAAACATCCCTGCAGGTATTGTGGAAAACTCGTCTCCTCAGACGATAACAGCTGTACTTTCTGCGGAAAAGTCAATCCAACAGGATCCGATAAATGCCCAAAATGCAGGCATCCAATCAAAGAAGGACAACTAATATGCAGTGACTGTGGACAAAACCTGCAAATAAAATGTCCACACTGTGGACAAACTACGTTTTTCACAGATTACTGTAATAAATGTGGTCAACGTTTAACAGTCATCTGCGCTAAATGTGGTGAAGAACAGCCTCCAATAAGTAAAAAATGTCTTAAATGCGATAAACCGCTTTACTAGTGATCCCAAATGCCTTTACAAGCCTTCACTAGAAATTATGAAGATAACAGCACTGAAGCCGGTTTCCAATTTACGTTTTATTGTGACCTCTGCAGTGATGGTTATAAAACAAAATTCATCGAATCACAATCAAACAAAAAGGCTGGTTTCCTAAGAGGATTAGGTAGAGCAGTTTCAATAGGAACAGACCTCGTGGGAATTGGTAATATTGGAGGACACGTTGAAAGCGGAACCGACATATTGAGTGAACGCTTCCACGGTATGTCTCCTGAGTGGCAGAGAGAACACGAGGCCGCTTTCAAAATCGCTCAAAATGAAGCCCAAGAACACTTCCACCGCTGCCCAAAATGCAGAAAATATGCTTGTGAAAACGATTGGAACGAACAAGACAATCTCTGTGTGGAATGTGCCCCACGAGAAAACGTCGAAGTAACAGCTGCAAGAGCTGAAAAGATGGTCGAAGATATTAAGAAGAAAGCAGAGACCACACAAGTCTTCACCGGCGAAGTGGAACGAAGACAAACCCAGTGTCCACAATGTGGTAAACCTTCAGGAGCAGGTAAGTTCTGCAACAACTGCGGCGCACCATTAAGCCTTACAAAATGCCCTAAATGTGGAGCTAAAAACGTAGCAGGTACAAAATTCTGCGGTGAATGCGGTCAAAAATTGGCTTAAATCTCTAATTGTTTAAATAAAAAAAATACTCTTGATTTATCTTATTAGAAAATCACTTATAAGTAATAACTTCATAATTTTTTTATCATTAAGCCATTTGTGCGATAGTATTTTCAATCATGCTTATCCTTTCCTGAAGGCACATCGGACAATGCAACTTTAAACCGTATCCACTTGCATAATTTATTTGGTATCCATGTTCTGGACAGTCAAATAAATAAAATGGTAGTGAACCACTCCAACTTCCATGTTGAAATTCACCAATTTTAATACTTCCCTTTAATCTAAGAATCATTTTTTCATAAATATTTAAATTATAAACAATTTTAGAGGTGATGTTGGGATCAATTTTCTCCGCCATTGATATTTCCTCTAAATTCAACTCGCTTAATGGTATCCCCAAATTCTATTACCCCAATTGAAATCTCTACCGGGATATAACTTGATTATGGATGATAAATCCATATTCACAAGTCTATACCCAATAAAAAATATAACAAACTTATGTTTTATTAATTGTAATGACAGATATTAAATCGAAAACTAAGTTAATGCTTCGAAACATTGTTAAAATATGAGCCTTCTATCTTACTTAAATTAAACCAATGTAGAATATTATTCATGACTTGTCCACATCTTTTAGAAAAACTCTGTTTTAAAATTATGCCCTCAAGTTTTGCTCAATTAAGGGAAATGCTCGTGGATGACCCAGTTTATTTAAAAACTTATTGTGAATCTGAAAATTATTCAAACTGCCCACAATACAAGCATGAAAAAAGACAAACCCTTGAAATCAAAGTTCATGCTTAATTAAACTGCATCAATATAACCAAGGCATGCATTATTCTTATCTACAATTTACACTTTAATGGGAACTATCATTTCTTGGTCTCACTTGCTTCATTTTTGACCACCCATATATCATCAATAAGAATCCTACCAAGTTTAAAAGAACAATATTGATTAACATCAGCATACTTTCAGGTTTATTTTGAATATAACTAACGATTGAAAACGCTACAAAAACATTAATGATCCCAGCAAGAATAAAACCAAAACTAACGAGGAAGGCTTTAATTAATTCCAAGAATCTCAAACTAACTCAAATATCTATACATAGTACTGGTTAAAAAAAACGTACTAGTATACTTGAATGCGTGCTCTTCAATTCTTTATCCGTATTGCCGAGTGCGCATAAAAAAACTCAATTTTATGATAGATTATCTTTTCAAATTTTGGTAATACAAAATTCGAATATTTTAAAAATACTTTAGTAATATCTTAAATATATGGCTTCAATCCATAACTATTATATTAATATAATATATTGATCTTGTATTGGAACATAAAAAATGGAAATAACTCAGGATTATCCGGATAGTTTTTGTCTCGTATGTGGAGGGCGTATAACTATGAAAAATCATAAAAATAAATATAAATGCTCGAATTGTGGAGAGACTTACAACAAGGATGAGTTTGAATATATAGACATGGAAATGCCAACATATGATAAACAACTTTTACACAGCATAACGAAGAAACCTAGGGATTGGAAATAGCTAAATTTCGTTAACTCAATTACTATATCATTAATATTTGATAAAAACCACATCATTGTATAAAAATATTATTCGCGCGCGCGATATCTTTAAGATTAGATAATAATTGATTTTATTATAAATAATCTTTTAAAAAATCTTATTTCGCTACTAATTCAATTGATGTATCTTTTAATTTATCTCCACTTGCAATGATGAAGCCATCTACATTATAAATAGTATTTAGTTGCAAAGTATATTTTCCTGGGCCCCAACGGAAAGCAGGTACATCAATATTTATTGAGGTCTCGCCATCTATCTTCCTATAGAATCCAACAATCTGATTATCCTCCATGCTTAAAACAAAACTTACACTCCCTTTGAAGAGTTCACCATTCAATAAACTAATTTTCAATGTACAATTAATCGGATCTAAATAACTATAAACCGAATGATCCGCGATTAACGTAATGTTTAGATCCTTAATGTTTGTAAATTTTGACGGTGGGCTATTTATAAGATTATATTTAGAAAGTAAACTATTATATTTTATATTAGTCTCATTTTTATAAGACTCCCAATCTGATATTATATTATTCAAAATGATTGTGTTATTTTGAATTATTCTTTTGTATTGGGTTTCTACATTATTCATTTTTGTATTATCTAATTGTGATGCACTAAAGAAACCGATGCTTAACCCTAAAATTAGAAATAGAATTATAACTGGAGCAATTTTTTTAATACTTGTCACCTCATATTTATCTTCCTTCCTTAGATAAGGCGTAATTTCATCATTATCTTGAGTTAAGTATTTTTTATTATATTCAGTCTGCTTATTATCTAGTTCTTGTTCAATTAACTTCAACTCCTCAGTTTTACGTGAAAGATCGGTACTGGTGATATCTATTTTTTCCTGATAGTCCCTATTTTTTCCTATTAATTCTTGAAGCTTTATATCCTCATTTCCCTTTTTTTTCACTATTTCTTGCATCTCATCTATTAAATTTGAATTTCTTATCTGAATATCAGAAATACGCTTTTCTAGTTCTGGAATGAACTCTTCTATAGCACTGTAAAGAATGCTTAATTCATACTTTTCTTTAAGAGTTGAAAAAGGAATTGCTTGTCTCATCTCTTCAATAGCTTTATCTTTAA
>CAZIAF010000100.1:0-7534 GCA_964537625.1 uncultured Candidatus Bathyarchaeia archaeon | reverse complement strand
CCCATTGCTGGTGCTGATCTCCTCGACCAAGTCGGGGCACCGGTTCTCCACATCGGTCTCCTTGAGTTCCTGCACAACCGTGGTGTCCATATTGATGAGAGCTACCAGCTTGATGTCGGGGGTGGAACCGAATCGATTAACACTCTCGAGAAGACGAAGGACACGAAGAGGCGGATTAAAACCGCCGCCGTTGCTGGCCACCTCCCCTATGAGTTTCCCCTCGTTTCTGGGTCTACAGATTTTGTTGACTTCCTGGGCAATGGTCGAGACAGTTATTTCTGGATCAAGGGCCGATATTTCGGTGGCTCCCCCTTCACCTTGGATGTGAAGTTAAACAGTTTCGATGCGCCTAATGGAGGTTCGATCCTAATAGATGTTATCAGAGCTTTGAAGATTGCAAAAGATAGGCAACTAGGGGGCGCTATAGCGCCTATCTGCAGCTACGCTTTCAAGAAAACCGAAAAAATGAGTCTAGTCGATATATACCAGGAGTTCAGGAAACTAACAGGGTAAATATCATGCACATGATCTTCATGGTCGGGACCGCTGGTAGCGGAAAATCGAGCCTCACAGCCACTTTTACCAGATGGCTCGAGATGCAGCGAGAGGATGTTATGGCTGTCAATCTCGACCCTGGAGCTCCGAATCTCCCCTACTCTGCCAACGTTGACGTCCGTGACTACATTAAGGTCGAAGACGTGATGGAAAAATATGGCCTTGGCCCAAACGGAGGCTTGGTAGCCGCTACAGACATGATCAACGACGTTATCGAGGAACTATCCCAGGACATTGAGGACTTCACCCCCGACATCTGTATTGTTGACACGCCTGGACAAATGGAGCTCTTCGCTTTCCGTGACATTGGTGCACACGTCGCAGAGAAACTCACTGATGCCGATAAGGGTCTCGTATACCTCTTCGACGCCGGTTTCTGCAGAGATCCCCTCAACTATGTGATGAACATGTTCCTCGCTTCCGCTGTAAATACCAGGTTCCAACTCCCACAATTCCAAGTTGTCAGCAAGATTGACCTTCTCAAGCCAAAGGAACTAGAAGAGATGCTTAGCTGGTCGGAGGACCCCGACGTCCTTAGGGAAGCGGTAGACGCCAGGCTCAGTGGAATGAATAAGGAGATCAGCCAGGACATGATCGAGGTCATCGAAAGGATGGGTGTAGAGTTCAGCCCAATCTCTGTATCAGCGAAGACACAGGACGGATTTCATGTGCTCTACTCTGAGCTACAACGTGTCTTCACTGGCGGCGAAAAATTCACCCCCTAATTCGAAAATCGTTAATACGGCTGCAGAAGCCTTTCACCTAGGAGATACACATGACCCTTTATCTGACTCAGGACGAAGTCAAGCAAGTTCTTGACATGAAGAGCGCATTCGAAGCAGTTGAGAACGGTTTCAGGGAGATGGGCAATAAAGCGATCGAGATGCCGCCCAGAGTATACCTCCACTTTCCAAAGGGCGTCCTAATTGCGATGCCCGCCTATATGCCAAACCTCAACGCAGCGGGCACTAAACTCGTTACCGTCCACCCAGGCAACAAAAAGGAATATAACCTCCCCGCTGTTCAGGCGAAGATAGTAATCAACAGCCCCGAGGACGGAACTCCTCTCGCAATAATGGATGGAACTTACATCACGGCTGTTCGCACTGGTGCTGCAGGTGCAGTCGGCATCAAGTATCTCAGCAGAGAGGATGCCCAGGAGGTTGGCCTCTGCGGTCTAGGGGTCCAGGGTAGAAGCCAGATTATGGGTCTAATGCTTGTACGACCAAATATTAAAAAGATCAAGATCTACGACATCATCCCCGAAGCAATCCCGCCATTCATTAAGGAGATGAAGATAGCGTACCCCAGCGTAGACTTCGTGCCCGCTAAATCCGCGGAGGAGACTACCAAGAAAAGCGACATCATCATCACCTGCACGCCTAGTCCCACCCCCTATATCAAGGGTGAGTGGCTAAAAAAAGGAGCCCACGTTTCCGCTATCGGCGCTGACACCGCTGCTAAACGCGAACTGGAAACCAGCGTCATCAAGACGGCGACGAAGCTGGTGGTTGACTACATGCCCCAGGCCTTCGTCGTCGGCGACTTTGCCAAGCCGAAGGAAGAGGGAGTTATCTCAGAGAAAAACATATACGCAGAGATGGGCGAGATCGTCGCTGGCCACAAGAAGGGTCGAATCAACCCAGAAGAGATTACTCTCTATAAAGCAACTGGTCTTGCAATTCAGGACGTAGCTACTGCCGCAAAGGTCTACGAACTCGCCTTAAAAAAGAAAATCGGAAAAGAGCTGCCATCCTAAACCATTTTTTAAGATCCCTTATTGCTATCTAGATTTTTTTTATACTTGCAATACAAGTTTTCTACGGTCTCACCATATTCTTAACACTCTCTATCCAAACTATTTCAGGTAATATCATCAACGTCGTGATGACATTATCACTCAGCTGAACATATAGAGATGAGTTTATTTATCCCAGACCACATGCAAGCATCTCGGCGTTTGCAACTAGAATTTACTTCTCTAAAATACTTATGCCACTTACTGTTTTTGTAGAAGTTAATATTGAGAACAATGACCGACTATTACCGATAGAACTTATTGAGCATAATAGGTTACAAAACAGCTCTGGTTAGGCAGCTAAAACCCCTAGATGAGGATTCAGACAGGTAACAACTATTTAACCTGCCAAATCGATAATAAAAACCAGGTTTCTGCGTATGGCTAAAACTCTTGACGAGATTGGTCAAACCAAGATTTCCGAACTTCTGAAAACACCCTTTAGCGTCTTCTTACCAGAGGATACCGCTAGCAAGGTGCTCGGGGAGCTAGAGAAGACGGGTGGCTACGAAGCTGTTGTCTCAGTCGATAACAAGGTGGGTTTGGTCACGATCCGCGATATGCTCAATGTGGAGCAGCCGGATCAGACAAAGCTTGAAGGGCTCTGGAAGCCCCTCACACCGATCACCTCAGACAGCTTGGTCCAGAATGTAGCAACCGAACTCATCAGGATCAATGCTCGAGCACTTCCCGTCGTCGAGAACTCGAAACCAGTAGGCATAATCTCCCAAGTGGATATCGTTGATTTGCTCGCCGACTGCCCAGAATTAAGAAAGACGCTGGCGAAGGATTTTGCGAGGATGCTGCCCGTTACCATGGATGCGGATAGTAAGGTCGCCGAGGCGAGGAAAATTATGCTAGAGAAGGGTTTTAGCCACATCCCTGTGATTAAGGATGGTAGACTCGTTGGAATTGTGACGGCACAGGACATCGTTAACCTATTCACTGTGAGTATCGGTAGAAGTAAGACTGGTGTAAGGCAGGGCAGCAAATTATCGCGTTTTCCCGGAGCAATTATCGGCATCATGGATCGTACTCCCCTAACCGTCGGACCAGACGCTACCGTCCTTGACGTAGCAAAGGGAATGAGGGACAGCCGGAAAAGCGCCTGCCTAATAGTCGATGATAAGGACACCGTCCACGGGATCATAACCCCAAGGGAGCTTCTCTCTATCGTTGCGGAGCCAACAGTTGAATACGAACTCCCAATCGCTATAGTTGGCCTCACTAAGGAGGACTTTTTTGAACGCAGCATCGCTGAGGAAAAGATCCGAAGAGTAATCTCCCGCAACATTAGGATGCACCCCGATATCAACGAGGTGACCATAAAAATAAAGAAACAAGACAACAAGGGAATAAGGACTCGATACAATATGGCCGCCCGCATAATAAGCCCACGCGAGCAATGGAGTACCTCCGCTGAGGGCTGGGATCTTTTAGCGACTTTCGACGAGCTCCTCGATTCCCTGAGCAAAGTCCTAATGAAGGCAAAGCGTGATCCCTCAAAGACTTCACGCCGTGGCAGAGGACGCTTCTAACCTTCTTAACCGCTCCACTCTATCTTCTCTGATGCGAGATGCGCGAAATGGATGTTTTTCGTAACCAAACGCGCAGACACCCATATTAAGCGCCTGTAGTCTCGAAGCAATTTAATGAATGGCCACACAGTTTTTCCCGAAATATCCTTGAAGTTTTCAAGGGAAGCTACCCACTAAATCAAGTCGTTTAATTTTGTTCTACTATTATTAATGGTTTCACATCAAACTTTTCAAACACCTAGTTAGTCTGTGATAAGCGGTAACTCCGTCATGGGAAAACAGCTTTAAAGGAATACCGCTGTGGTTAAGAGCAGTGATAATTATGCCTACAGTAACCGTTGACAAGAGCAAGTGTGATGGAGAGGGAATCTGCGTTGACGTCTGCCCTATGAACGTCTACGATATGGTCGCAGGAAAATCTGAGCCCACCCGGGCTGTAGACTGCATTTCCTGCATGGCATGCGTCAACAGCTGCCCAACACAAGCCATATCCGTTGAGCCCTAAAAAGACTCTAATTATCGGCAGAACCCATTTTTAATTCTTTTTAATGAATTCTTACAGCAATAGCCCTGATTATATCTGCTGTGTTCTCGCACCAATCTGCTATAGCCTCGAGGGCACCAAGAAACTCATTGAGGAGTATGAGGGACCCAGTTGACCAGCCTGTGAAGTCATGGTCGGCGAGGTGCTTTCTCGCCTGGCTGTAAAGGTCATCTATGTTCTCCTCTAACATTTCTATCTGGTTCGTGAGATTTATGGCCTCCTTCGGGTCATTAGGAAGTATCCTAATACAGTTGGCGAGTACGCTAACACAATCAGCATCAGCTTTAACCATATTTAGGGCGGCTTCCTTCATTTCCTGAGGTGCCCTATCAAGGTGGATGACGTTCAGTATCCTACCAGCTTCTTTACTCCAATCAGCTATCCAATCGACGGCGCGGACAAGCTCCATAAGGTCTTCCCTCTCCTCTGGGAACATCTCACTTTTTGTGAGTGCGTCTACCATACTTCTTCTGAGCTCATCAGCCTCCATCTCCATTCTGCTCAGACTCATGTAGTATCTCATACACTTGTCGGCATCGCAATTGGCCGCGGCTTCAACCATCTCATGAAGATCATTTACGGCGCTTCTGGTGAGTTCCAGGTGCTTCTCCGCCATGTCGAGAACATCTTCACCCCGCTTCGGAGCGAACCAGCCGAAAAGCTTCTTTGACAAATTACTAACATTACTCTTAGTTTATTTACATTTAAAACGATCCATCCTTACAGATGGGCGCCCAATGCATAGTATATAATAATCGATGCTGAGATCAGGTGGAAGATTACCGTCACAGCGATTGTCAGCCTCGGCGAGGCTGCTATGGTATCAGCTATTCTCCTCACAATCTGACAGAATGGTTTAAGGAGTAGCATGAAGATCAGGGCGCCGATGACATTTATGCTCAGGTGGATGAGCCAGACCCCAATGGTGACAAGGTTCCCTGTGGCGCGCGCACTCATGTCTTAGCAGAATCTTTGATTAGCATGATTGCTGACACCCTGAGACTTCCCAATACTTGCCTTTAATATTGTGTTGTATCCCGCCTCCTTCAACATTGTATGTAGGAGATTAAGAGGTAGTCCTACGACATTATAGAATGATCCTTCAACTCTCTCTATCATAACCGCGCCGATTCCTTGAGCTGCATAGGCGCCAGCCTTGTCCATTGGTTCTTCAGTATTGACATAGGCTTCGATCTCTTCCTCGTCGAGGGATTTCATCTCAACACGGGTTTCTTCGGTTCGCAAATCGGTGAGCCCCGTTACATTATTGACAAGAGCGATCGCCGAGATCACGATGTGTATCTTACCACTGAGTATACGCAGCATCTCCTTTGCTTCCTCCTTTGTTCTCGGTTTCTCGAGGATTCGGTCTCCAAGAACCACAATTGTATCTGCAGCGACCACGAGTTTATTAGGCTCATTAATTGAAACCGCTTGAGCCTTACTGAGGGCATTCTCCCTGACCCGCACCTCAGCATTCCTGGTTTCACTATTTTCTACGTCGCCAGGGTCAACAATATCAAACTCGAGTTCAAGTTGCTTGAGGAGGCTTGCCCTCCTTGGTGACATCGATGCTAATATTAACTGATGATGTTTCAAATTTTCTTACCCTCACTGTTTTATGAGAGAGCTGGGGAATCATCACATAGGGGAACTCTCGAGTATAAGGATGATGAGGAAATGGAGAAGATTTACTACGTAGGGTTAGAGACGCCGATGGGTATAATGTGGGCAGCGACTTCAGAGAGAGGTCTCGTCCTGTTTCAAATATCGAATAAAAAAGATACTTTCATGAAGGAACTCAAGTCCAGAATTGAGGCTGAGTATATCGAGGATCCGAGCAGGTTTAAGGATCTGAAGACCCAGCTTGAACGATATTTCAATGGTGAGAAGATCATCTTTGATGTACCTTTCGATTTTAGAGGTACACCTTTCCAAGTTGAAGTCTGGAATGCCATCTACGCTATTCCTAATGGGAAATTGACAAGTTACGGTAGGATAGCCAAAGCAATAAAACGCCCTAATGCAGTGCGCGCTGTCGGGAACGCTGTTGGTGCAAATCCGATAGGTCTTATCGTCCCCTGCCATAGAGTCGTCGCCAGCGACGGTGGTATAGGAGGTTTCGGTGGCGGCCTCGTCCTTAAGCGAAAACTTCTTGCCCAGGAAGGCATTTTCGAAACAGAAAAAGGTAAACCCGAGAAGGACGTCGATCTCCGCCGATACTTCGATTAAACCGATAATATTTTCTCCACCTCTCTTACAGCTATTATTGAAATGTATCAAATCTCATGATAAGGCGAAGAGCGGAAGAAACAATCCCGTAAGTCTTTACCGAAGAAGACATCGAACTGTACATACTCTGCTAAATTTTTGTCGACTAGTATTTTTATGGTTTAGGGCGTATAATTAAGATATGAGAGTGGTTGGCGTTGACGAAGCAGGCAGAGGCTGTGTAATAGGCCCTCTAGTCATCGCTGGTGTAGCCTTTCCCTCAGAGAATATTCCCTGGCTAATCGAGATTGGTGTTAAAGATTCCAAGAAACTCACAAGGAGAAGGCGCGAAAGTCTCGTTGAAGAGATCACATCCCTAGCTTCGGAGGTCGCTTTCTTCGAGCTTCAACCTTATTCCATCGACTCCGTCGTCAGCCGGGGCATAAAACTGAAGAGGCTAAACTATCTCGAAGCCGTTGCCATGGCCGCAGTCATACGGCGGCTCTCCCCTGACGAAGCTTACGTAGACGCCTCAGACGTCAACGAGACCCGATATGGGGAAACTATATTGAGACTCTTATCGGTAAAACCGAAATTGATAAGCGAACATAAGGCTGACACCTTATACCCAGTTGTTTCAGCTGCTTCGATTCTCGCCAAGGTGAGGAGGGACTCGATCGTCGCTGAGCTCCGTGAACTTTTTGGAGACTTCAACTCAGGTTACCCTAGCGATAAGAAAACAATCAAATGGTTAAAGACATGGTATATGAAGCATCAGGCGTGGCCCGATTTCGTCCGCCGCTCTTGGACACCCATCAAGAGGATACGACATGAGGCTTCTCAGACAAAACCTGCTAGCGCCATCGCGTGATCCTTTTCATAGGGATC
>CAZIAF010000099.1:0-7568 GCA_964537625.1 uncultured Candidatus Bathyarchaeia archaeon | reverse complement strand
CTCCAGAGCGCCCTTCGAAGTGATAGACTATACCCCCTCTCCAGATGGGTTTATCGGAAGAGGCGCAGTAGTCCCACTGATACACTAGAACAACTTCGGCCCTATCATGACCGGTAATACTCACCTGTTTAAAAGAACCGAAGTCGATGGGCTTAATTAGACTCAAGGAGTCAATTCTCTCCTGACTTAAAACCCGAATTGGTATTCCATCGGCAGATGATTGAATCTTTAAACCGCTTATTTCGGTGTTGTTCAAGATGATGAATCCCTTCTGGAGACGCGTTATGTTTTCACTATGCCATAGCCGTGCCTCAGAGTCGAGGGTTTCACTAATTAGTATAATCTTCTCCTTATTGGTCAGCGCGTCTCCTGAGCTATAATTCGTTAATTGGGATGGTTGATGAAAAAGAACTACCGTGAATGTGATGGCAACCAGAATAGCGACTGTGAGCCAGATAATCTTCATCAACTTACTCTATTCACTTATACCATAGGCATTATTATTGATGCCGACCGAGAGACTGATAGCCGAGAGGACCAGGTCATTTTTCGCCCCAGGACACACACAGGAGTGGGTTCTTCTAAAACCATCGTTATCTTCCAATGATTCATATCTCACCATTCCCAACGAATATTGACTAACATGAAGACAAGCGCCAGAAACATGATAGAGGGAAAGATTGTGAAAGTCGAAACCGACAAAATCATGGCATTGGTCAAAGTGGAGATCAAACCATCCGTGATCACCTCGGTAATCACAAAGGAATCCGCCGATGACCTTCAACTAAAAGTCGGTGACCAAGTCAAAGTAATGGTCAAGTCGACATCAGTGATGCTAGTAAAAGAATAACCCCACTCTAGACTTTATCACCAACCCAACCAAACTTCTCAAATCAAATACACAACTATCAGGTCAAACATATAGGCTCAAAACGCGAAGCAGCCAAAGAGCCCCATCAGAACCCCAATCATCGCGCGAACACTCCACCACTTACACGCACAATAGAATTTAACATGCGCACGCGAGCAGCCCTTAGACAACTCTACAACCTAGACGAAAAGAACGACAGAGATCAAGAATAACCACACTACGAACAAGATAGAAAGAAAACACAAACCCATTTCCCAAAAACCACAGCAATAAAATACTTAAAACCACATACAAAAACAACTACAAAATTAACACAAACACATAAATTAAACCTGAGTAAGCTTCTACCCGACCCCACCAACTAAAACAGTTATTTTAAGCTATTTTATAGTTTTTTGCACGTATGCATTATCCAATTATGCGAAATGAATATTAATTATTTAGCATCCTTCATCTTTATTCATATCTTCCAGAATTTCCTTCATAATTTTTTCGTTTTCTTTTTCCAATTTTTTTTGCAATTCTTCATAATATTTCATATACTTACGTTGAATTTCTTCGGCTAATTCACGCATTTCTCTATCATGGGGAGATTCATAACTGATTTTATTACGTAAATTTATCTGCTTAATAACCTTATTTTGTTCGATGACGGTAACATCTTCAATTAATTTATTTTTTAAACGAACGATCCTATTTTGGGTCATATTCGATTCATCCTATTTTTAAATTCGATGAAGTTAATTTTATTTTCATTGTAATCATTGACAATATTAATAATATCTATATATTTGTTATATTTTAGGATGATTTCTTTTGCTTTTAAATTGTTAGCATGAAGATGTTGGGCAATATCGTTTAATTTTGATAGTTCTTCTTCATTAAGGTAAGTATAACCTGAATTGTATAGCATGATCTCCATATTTAGGAGTTTTTCAGGATTCATGCCCCTTTTATTTGCATCATTAATATGTTCTGAAACACTTATTATCTTATCATGGTCGAGTCCATTTTCTCTAAGTAAAGCATCGTAATTCAATAGATTATCAATTATCTTTGATTGGCTTCTGCCTTTCTCTAAATGACTTATAGTGCGTATTCTTAGTTTTTGATCTTGTGTAAGTTTAAGATCATTTTCTTCTTTATCAGGGACAGTCGAGTGGGTTAATTTAGTACTCTTTTTATTGAGATTTTTTGTTTTATCAAGTCTATCAGTTGGGTTTGGTATTCCGGCTTGTATACATATGTCCTCTATTCCTTTGAATGAATTGTAAATCTTAGCCCGACTTCCGGTTTTTACACCCTTGATTATTTGGCTTATCGATGGTACTTTCCCAACTTTATTAAAATATGTCATAACATATTCTAAGACATCTCGCTGAAAGTCGGACAAGCCTCTTATCAGACCGTATTTTTGTTGTGTCTTAATAGAGATAAAATTTTCTAAAGAATTTAAACAAAATAGAACGTTCTCATCGTTCAGAGCCTGTTCTAATCGTTCTTTTCTCGTTTTTCATGGAATAATTCGTTCTAAATCGTTCTGAATGATTCTATAGAATAATAGTGATCAGGGTATATTCTTCTTCTTATGAATTACATGGTAATTTGATCATATATGGTATGGCGCGTATATAGGAGTGAGTCGCGCGCGCTCGTTATACTGTTTTAATTTCAGACTAACGCCTGGAGAATATGCGTTTAACGGCATCTATACCGTCGCCAAGGACTTCGATATTGTACATCTCGCCTAACTTCCTCTCGTGCCCCCATTTTATGTGCTTGATGGTCTGTGGGTCGATCCCCATGACCCTAGTTGCTGTAGCGTCCGATGCGACGACATCGATCCCCGCGATGATTGTTTCCATTTTAACCGGTTCACCGTTGACGGGACCCCTTCCCTCCATAGCGACGAAACCGTCTATCACCGTAATGGCAGGCCTGATAACCGTGTTTATATCGAGGATGACTTCGTCGATCCCCATGAAGTGATATTTGCCTTTGAACTTGTCCGGTAGGAGGCCGAACATGTTCTTCATTCCAAGAGTAACGCCGGTTTGCATGTGGGTCTTCAGTTTAGCGGCGCTGATGATGGGGAGCTCTGTGACGATTCGCGGGACTTTTATGCTGCTGAGCGCCATCTTGTTGGGGATCGGAATCTCCACTTTTTCCTGTTCACGGCGGAGGTTGATGAATGGGACGTCGATCCTTTCGCACATTTCTTTCATACCGCTCATTATGTAAGCTTTATCGGCGTTCGTCCCTGTTGCATCCGATTCAACTACAGTGGGTTCAACTCTGATCTCCCTGAGTTTTTTAATTATGGCTTCTACGACGAGGGGGTCTGTTGTAGCGCCGGTCTCCCAGTTCTTGGTCGTAATGAAATTAACCTTTACGAGCGCCTTATCATACCCATCTAATGCTTGGGGGTAGTTGATCAAGTCGATTGCTCTATATACAGTTTCAAGACCTCGGCTGCCTTTGACAACTGCAACTCTCGGCAAATATATCACAGAAAATCGGGAACCGTCGATTAAATGGCTTTACTTTTCTTGTCCACGTTTTTTCACTGTACTACTTTCACAACAATTTATATGGTTCCCTGACTCCTCCTTCCTGAAAAGGCGCGGGGAAATAGACAGTGAAGTTCAGCAAACTGCCCATAAGTAAGGAGCTCAAAAAGGGACTTAAGGAACTTGGTTTTGACGAGATGTTTCCCATCCAGGAAAAAGCTATCCCTCCAATGCTGGAGGGTAAGAATGTCCTTGGGCAGGCGAAAACTGGTACTGGCAAAACCGCGAGTTTCGGAGTTCCCATGATCGAGCGCCTCGACCCTGCTACTGGGAAGGTACAAGGCCTTGTTTTGGCCCCCACTAGGGAGCTTGCTCAGCAAATTACCGAGGACCTCAATGACTACGGAAAATACACCAAGATACGCGCTGTCTCGGTGTATGGCGGAGTATCTATTGACCGGCAGATCATCGAACTTAAAAAAGGGCCTCAAATAGTCGTCGGTACACCCGGGAGACTCATCGACCACCTTAACAGGGGCACCCTCAGCCTCAGAGATATCCGGATGTTGGTTCTCGATGAGGCCGATAGTATGCTCGATATGGGCTTCATCGACGACATCGAGTACATTCTAAAGCGAACTCCAAAGGAGAAGCAGGTGAGCCTCTGGAGCGCTACACTCGATGAGCGCACCATGAGGATAAGCAACAGGTATATCCCTGAAGCCGAGGTCGTCAACGTCAGCCGAGATGAGATAGGGGTGTCAACCATCGAACAACACTACATTCTCGTCCCGTTCCATGAGAAGGAGGAGACTTTGAAGCGGATCATCGACTTCTATAAAATCGAGCGGGGTCTAATCTTCTGCAGGATGAAGATCGGCGTCGATGCTCTCTATGATGTTCTCAGCAGGGCCGGCTACAGCGTTGAACCCATACATGGTGACTATACTCAGACGAGAAGACAGCAGGTCCTCGACGGCTTTAAACAGGGCAAATTCAGTATAATGATCGCCACCGAGCTCGCTGCTCGTGGCCTCGACATCGCAGATGTTCCCTGGATAATCAACTACGATATTCCGATGGATCCAAATATGTACTTCCACCGCGTCGGAAGAACAGCAAGAGCGGGTAAGTCCGGCAACGCGATAACACTAGTCACCCCGGATGAAGAGGTTGAGCTAGAGCGAATCAAGGCGATGACTAAGATCCCGCTTCATAAGCTGACGTTACCGCCTGCCTTCCTCTTCTGACCCAAACCTGTTAAACCACTCCTACGTATTAATCGTCTGATGCCTCTTGGCTGAAGCATACTTCTCGAGACAACCCTCATCTGAAGATATTGAGAAGAGGATAGAGGGATTCCAGTCTTGGATCGAGGTCGACCTCGATGCTATCACTCATAATTTGGAGCAGGTCAGGAAAAGAGTAAGAGTTGAGGTAATCCCCTGCGTCAAGACAAATGCCTATGGGCACGGTCTTGTGTCAGTCGTCGCCCATATGATGACACAAGATGTAAAACGCTTTTTAGTTGCCAAACTCTGGGAGGCAGAGCAGATCAGGGACGCTGGCTTAGACTGCATTGTTGTGTGCATGGATCCCCTCTTCTCGGATGAGCAGTATCATACCGTCGTAAAACAGATGATAACTCACACAATATATCAACGGAGATCTGTTGACCGTCTTAATGCTGTTGCGAAGAGTCTCGGGGAGAGGGCGAGTGTATGGATAAAGGTGGATACAGGCCTTGGCAGAGTGGGGGTCAGGTGGAGCGAGGCGGTTGATCTCGTAAAATATGTTTCATCTCTCAAGAACATCGAGATCACGGGACTGTTCTCCACCATGTCCGAGAATGAGGATCTCGACAGGCTGCAGGTGGAGAGAATGAAAGAGATCAGTGAGGAACTTGATCAACTCGGGATAATTTATGGCACCCGGAGCATGGCGAGCGGCAACGCGGTCTTCCATAGACCATTCACCTACCTCGACGCAGTCCGTCCAGGCATAATGCTTTACGGATTCTACCCGGACCCCGAGGACAGGGAAAGCAACCTCGACCTTAGGCAAGCCTTCGCCTTCAAAGCGCGGGTCGAGCAGGTGAAGTGGGTGGAGGCGGGGGAGACACTCACCTATAGCCGTCGTTTTACCGCTGCTAAGAAGATGAAGGTGGGAACCGTTCATGTAGGCTATTCGGATGGGTATCCGAGAGGGCTCACTAATAAGGGGCTAGTACGAGTCGAGGGAAAAATTAAGCCTGTTCTTGGCACGGTCTCGGTGAACCATTTCCTAGTTGACCTAGATGGAACGAGCTTAGACATCGGTGGAGTTGTTGAGTTAATCGGCAGAGAGGGCGAAAATAATGCTCACAAGGTCGCAGATCAGGCTGAGATCATGACCTACACATTAATGGTTAGTTTGAGCCTTCTTATTCCACGTGTATACCTTAGGAACGGTAGGCCAGTCGCTCTTAGTGAGCTTAAGCTCATAGAGCGGTAAGCAGACATCAGGATTTAAATTTGGGAAGCGTGTATGGACCAGAAGGGCCGGGGTAGCATAGCTTGGCTAATGCGCTGGACTCATGATCCAGAGGTTGTAGGCACCAGTGCCTTAGCCGGATAGAGACCATGGGTTCAATTCCCATTCCCGGCACCATCTTCAAGAAGTTCGACACTATTTCGATATTGAAAATTAATAAAACCATATAGCATACACTCTTTGGTTTGATCTTGCTTATGGTTGAGATGTGAAACGTCATTTTACTTATGTATTATATTTACATAATCATATTTTTTCATTTCTAATAATAATTACTTAATATGGAAAACTGTTCCATTTAAGGAAAAAAACATTTGATTTATTTATTAATCAGTAATTAATATTATTTTTTGCTAGAGTATTTTTATATCTTAATATTATCTCTAAATTGTATGTAGGTGATTCATGATGAGAAGGACAAGTCTTGATATATATGTGGATATTCTTGAAGCTGCTCAAAATGGTGCTAATAAAACGAGGATTGTTTATAGGGCGAATCTTAATTTTGAGATAGTTAAAAATTATTTAAAATCTTTAATTGAAAGTGATCTGTTAATGGTGAACGAGAATGGTAAATATTATACAACTAAAAAAGGTTATAATTTTATAATTCAATACAGAAACCTTATCCAACCCCTCGATTTCTCTCTGTTAACTATTAAAAACTAATAACATTATTTTATTTTTTTATTTATTAATCAATTAATAAAACTAAATATTTACTGTGAAGGAAACATAGAAGTTGGCCAACATATAAAGGGCCCAAAGTATTGAACTTGCCATAAGGGCCCAAGTAACTACTCTGGACTTATTGTGCATTTAAATCTCGACCTATCTATTACCAATCTTTTAAAGAATTAAAAGATATTGTAGTATTAATATATATAAAATATATGTTTTAATGTTATTGAATAAGGTTAATTAATTTAATTGCAATACAATATACTTACATTACATATAATTTTTTAAATTAATTTTACTTATTCCAAATATTTGATCAACTCTCTCATTTTTAATGACGTTAACTTTAGAGCTATTTTGATTTCTATCTATCATGTTTGCTTCTAAATTATTTTCATTATAACTATTTTTTAAATCTAATAATTTGGTTTCGCCACAATTAGTACATTTTTTATAAAACCAATTTACTGCTTTTACTTCGTTAGGCTCTGTGATTATTGGCCCAAACTCCCATTGGCTTGAAAATTTATGTTTACAAATTTTTCTTTGAATCATTCTTCATTCAACTTCCCTTTTTTAATCTTTCACTTCTTCAAATCTATTAGAATCATAGTTTAGATATATTTTTACTCTGGCGTTTTATTGATTTTTTTCCTGTTTTGAATGTTTTTTCTTATTTTTTCCCAATAACCTGGGAAATATAATTCTTGTTTTTAAATAAATGTTTATGATATCTGTTTGTTTTTAAACCTAAGTAATAGAAATCGTGCGAACGAAATATCTGTTTACTAAAAGACTTGTTGTTATCTAAAAATAATTAATAATAATTTATTATTTTAGTGATTTACTTCATTCATTTCCTCTTTTTCATTTGAATAATAAATTATAATAAACCCCGATATGAAACTAAGACAAGAAAAAGCTATTCCAAAAACATTTAAATATTTTAAAGCTATCACGGCACTGAATAAACA
>CAZIAF010000098.1:6543-7713 GCA_964537625.1 uncultured Candidatus Bathyarchaeia archaeon | reverse complement strand
AGCCCCTCTTAATCTCCTATGCAACGACCAGAAGGGATCCCATCCCTTCCTCTTCGAGTAAAGAGTGGCTACAAAGATAATCACTCCCGGCATAAGAGTCCTCAGGATCGAGGTGAAAACGACTTCGAAGCTTGGCTGCTCCTTCATTAAAAGCCAATTGATAGGAACTGTACTTCCAGTTGTATACCACCACATGCTTGGCGTGATCCCTGAGGTCCACCAGACGATATCGCAGGTTATTGGCACCATCACCAGGACTAAATGGTAAAGCCATACCATTACTCCAGAGTCGTCATCATGGAATGCTAGAGGAAGCAGGAAGCATACGAGATACCATACTCCTACTGCAAAGTTCTCTACAATGATATGCTCCTTTGGCATGTACCAAAAACTCGCCGCTACTAGGGGAGCAACCGCAAGGGGGACTAAGGCTAAAACCGGGAACTTGCCTCCAACTGGCTTCCGAGCAGGCAAAACATAGTCTATAAAAAATGCCAATGCCATGAAACCGAGGATAAGACCGAACCCTCGGGCAGTCTTTATGAACAGGCTGAAGTAACCAACGATGGGAATATGCCCTATCACCTTACCAATGACGTTAGCCTCAGGCACAGGGGTCCCATCCGAGAAGGCATTGTTATCTCCCTTTGTTACGAAGCTAAGTTTCCCGTTAACCTCTGTCTTCTTGATGGCGCGGTGAACGATGTACTCGTCGGTGCTTCCAGGTTTTAGAAAGACAATGATCTCTCCATTAGGCTGCGGCGCTGCCGGCATATCCCGAATATTCGGTATCTGGGCAACAATTATGTAGTCTCCGACCCCCAAAGTCGGAACCATACTCTGGCTCACAACCACCATCATCGGATATTCGGTGCCTAAAAACCCCTTGAGAACATAACTGCCACCAAAGAAGGCTAAAAGTAGCACAGCGAACGCAACGCCGTACTTGATGATCTCCTTAACTCGGGGGTCCAACTCAAACCACCCTAGAAGACAATTCCCCTAATCAGGCTTTCGGGGCGTTAACCAAGCATTTAGATCCAAGCAGCTAACAGGGTCCCTAACGCCGGTCTCGAAGCATTTATCGATGTCAGGGCAAACCATACAAGGGCACCCCTGGATCGAGTCCAAGGTCACAAACTCCCTTTTACTGAACAGCTTATAACTCCA
>CAZIAF010000098.1:0-6533 GCA_964537625.1 uncultured Candidatus Bathyarchaeia archaeon | reverse complement strand
TTCCACCTTCCCTCATGTAGGACTTTCCGGCGCTCAACCGTCCCCTTTTCCTCGAACCGGATGGACATCCTGCTCCCTTCACGACTGCTAACTCCGAGCTCCTTCCATAGATCACTCTGCATTATCCCCTCGTCCCCCGCCTTAAAGATAACCTTCAAGGCACGCTGCTCTAGGCTATTCTTGTGGGACACAAACCGTGCCCCCGGTTACTCCTCGTAGTAGATGAGGTCATAGTCCTCAAGTATACCGTGGAGCTTCTCAACAGCCTCACGAACCATATCCTCATGCTTTGCGCCTGTGCAGACCAACTTTCCACTGGCGAAGAGGAGCATGACAACCTTCGGCTCCCCCATCCTGTATATGAGACCTGGGAACTGTTCGGGTTCATACATGACGTTGTCCATTATGTCCGCAGCGGTCTCCAAGTCGATTTTACCATGGAGATTCGCCGAAGCGACTATATTCTGAATCACGATCTTCGGCTTACCAAGGATGATAATACCATTTGTTTTCAGTTCCCTTACGACTTTTTTTACGGCGCTTCTGGCTTGCTTCTCAGACTTAGCGCCAGTACATACCATCTTTCCACTCCCGAAAATGAGTGTCGCTGTCTTCGGCCTTTTAAGCCGGAAGACGAGCCCTGGAAACTGCTTTGGCCTGTACTCGACGTTCCTGAACACCTTCATTATGGCGAGGAGGTCGATCTTCTGGTCGAGAGTCGCCGAGGCGACAACATTCTCTATGCTGATATGCAGGTCCTTCTTCTCTGACACTTGAATCACCATTCAATCAGTTGCTAAAGGCCGTCCAGCTTATCCAATAGATCCGCAGGCAGCAGATCCTGGTTCACGATCTCTACAATTGGGAAACTGCTGACGTTGGGCTCATGCTGCACCTTCTCAGATGACCCGATCTGGCCACTATATGTGTTATAAGTAATGAAGGCGCCAGAGATCTTTTCCTTCTCCTTGACGAAATACAGAAACATTTCGTGAAGTGTACCCCCTACTAGGAAGTAGAGATTGTAACCATTATTCTCCACGTGTTGTATGACTCCGCTGGAGGGAGATGATCCTACAAGCATAATGAGGTCTCTTATTGACCGAAGTTGGACGAACTTCATGGCATTACCTTATAAAGCGCACTTCAAGTATATAAATAGTTTAAATAATAAGTGTAGACGATGTGCTTTATAAAGAATTTTTATGTTCAGTTAATCTCATAGTACGAAAATAACTTTACTTGACGTATGCGAACAAATGATCGTTATGTCTACACGAGTGCGTCTTAGCCATCAACCAATCCTCTTAACTAGATGTAATTTTCTCGAGTTATCCATCGTTTTTTAAAAGACAGCTGTTTTAAATATATTCGATTTGAGCAACGAAATTACTACGCGCTTATTTCAGGAGAGCGATGAAGAAAAAATTGTTGAACTACTTCGAATTACTTTTCCTATATGGGCTGCAAGATCGCAACCATTAGAGTATTGGAAATGGAAATATCGTCGCAACCATCAAGATACGTATATTGTTGTTTCAACTATTGGGGAAAAGATTGTTGGTGTAGGCCATTGCATAAAAATGAAGGTGAAACTCGGTAATAGAATTTTAATTTCTACATACGATGACGATTACGCTACAAACCCTGACTATAGAATAAAAGGAGTCTACAAGTCAATAACAAACTACATGGATAAGATAAAAGAAGACATCCATGCAGATTTCTGCTACTGGATAACTTCGAATCCAATTGTCCTATCAAAAGTACAGATCCATAATCAGATAACCTTCCCAATACCGTTTTCTCATCTCGTCCGAATCAAGAACTTGAATTTACATATCGAAAAATATCCTGTGAGGAATGCTACCCTCCTAAAAATTAGCTTTTTTTTAAAGAATTCCTACAACAAATTTCTAATCTGCTTTAATAAACGTGATTACGTAAGACACAACGACTTTACCTTAGTTAACGTCGATACCTTCGATGAAAAATTCGAGACGTTCTGGGATAATTTTGTAAACGAGTATGACTACATCCTGCTGAGAAATCGCGAATACATGAACTGGCGATTTACCCAGAATCCAAACGGAGACTATAAAATTATTGCCGCATTATCAAACAACAAAATAATCGGGTATGTCGTTCTCGAACTAAATGATGATAACGGCTACCTTGGAGGGTACATACTCGATTTACTTTCCCTAAAAAACCGCATCGACGTTTTATTAGCTCTATTTAACGAAGCTGTAAACTTTTTTGATTCACTCAATATAAACTGCATTAATCTAGCAATAGAAGGCAGTTCATACCAAAAAATTGCCAATTCATTTGGTTTCATAAACGCCCCTTCTCTTTCGGAAACCCATGTCAGGTTTTGGGGTTATTCCAAATATTTTTACGACAAATTTATTGAATTAAAAACCGACAAGATTTATTTCTCCTATGCAGACTACTTTTAAATAGTATTATGCGCGCGTCTACCTATGTTAAGGCTCATCTTATATTCTTAAGATCGAGCGAGTAAACAAATTGTTTTATACGTCTGTTTTAAAATGCGAGTTCAGTAGATACCTGCTTCAGTGATTCCTATGGGGAAGATAAAGACGCCTGATGAGTTCCTTGGTTTCAAACCCGGAATCGACAGAGAATTAGCTAGATGGAATAAGATTGTCGAATATTTCTGGTACCTGTCTGAAGCCTCGGAACGAATCAAAGTCGAGAACCGCGGTGAAACAACTATGGGTAACCCCTTGATCCTTTCCTACATCTCATCACCGACGAACCTTACACGCCTCGACGAGTTGAAGGCAGAAAGCTGGCAGCTAAGCCACCCAAGTGACATCGCTGAGACAGAGGCTGAGAGAATCATCCACGAGGGAAAAACCGTCGTTGGGCTAACGATGAGCATACATGCCAGCGAAGTCGGAGGTACACAAGTTAGCCCAGAGCTCGCCTATGAGCTAATAACAAGTGAGGACCCACTGATCCAAAAGATCAGGGAGAACGTCGTTGTAATCCTCTTTCCATGCGCTAACCCTGACGGCCAAGTAATGACTGTCGACTGGTACTACAAGTGGCTTGGCACCGAATACGAAGGCTGTGGCCTACCCTGGCTTTACCACAAATACGCCGGTCACGACAATAACCGAGACGCGTTAACCCTAACGCAAGTAGAGACGCAGATCATGAATCGGGTTCTGCTAAAAGAATGGTTCCCTCAAGCCTATCTCGACACCCACCAGATGGGCTTCTTTGGCGCACGCTTCTTCATCCCCCCAAATAGTAACCCGGTCAACGAAGTAGTTGATCCCCTCGTCTGGGTAGAGCAGCGCCACTATGGTGCCCAGATGATGATCAGAATGGAGTCAATAGGAATAACCGGTATCGAAACCGCCTCGACTTTCCCCGCTGACTTTATGCCTGGTTTCAGCCTAGTCTTCCCTTGGTTCGGAATCTGCGGTATGTTTACCGAGTCGGCAAGCGTCCAGTTAGCAACGCCAGTATTTGTCCACCATCACCAGCTAACTGGGACACCTCGAGGCAGACCTGAGTATAGGGCTCAAGTTAATTTCCTCCACCCCTGGGAGGGAGGTTGGTGGCATCTCCGAGACATAATGGATGGTCAGAAGACCGCAATAGTAGCCACTCTCGAGGTCGCCGCAAATAACCGGGAGATGATCCTCCGCAATATGCTCAACAAGTCACTGCGTAGCCTAGCCCGCGGTATTTCGGAGCCACCTTACGCATTCATAATATCAGCAAACCAGTGGGACATGCTGACTGTCCTCAAGCTCTTGAAAACTCTTAGAGAGCTAAGCGTAGAGATCCACATCGCCGAGAAGCCATTCACAGTCGGAGGCGCAACATATCCTGCAGGCTCGTACGTTATCTTCGCGAGCCAGACCGCTCGCCCCTTCGTCGTCAGTCTTCTAGATAGGACCTGGTACAGGGACAACCTTTGGGTCAGGACGCCGGAGGGAACACCCATGATGAACTACGACTTCGCCACTCAGACCATGGCCGAGTTCAAAGGTGTAGACGTCATCCGGGTCGACGAGCCAATAGTTGGCAGTTTCCTTGAGCTCGATGAGATTGAGACTTCGCCATCGAAGACCAAGGAGTCTGAGCATGGCTACGTTATTGACCATCGATTAAACGACTCGTTTAAAGCGGTTAATCAACTGCTTGTAAGAGGCGTTAAAGTTGTCAGAGTAGATGAATCCATAGAGATCGGAGATGCGTTCCTTCCCCCCGGGTCCTTTTACCTGCCACCGCAGTCCAAGTCCGCCGCGAAGAAGATAGCAAAGGATACTGGGCTCCCTCTCATCGCCATCGAATTCGAACCTAAATGGAAGAACCATGAGGTCAAGAAACTAAGAGTCGCAATGTACCAACGCTACATGGGTGGTAACATGGACGAGGGTTGGACTCGGTGGCTCCTAGAGCAGTATGGCTTCGAGTACACGACCGTGCGAGACGTCGAGATCAAGGAGGGACTCACAGGAAAATACGATGTCCTCATCCTTCCTAGCGACGCGCCACCCTTCATAACGGGTGAAAAGTTAGAGGAGTTCTTCGAGAAGCGGTTCAAGGGTATGATAACACTGCCAATCTACCCCCCAGAATACATCACTGGAATCAAACAGGAGGGGGTAGCAAAGATCAAGGAATTTGTCGAGCGCGGAGGCACCCTCCTCTGCCTCAACGAGTCGATCGACTTTGCTATCGAGCAGTTAAAGGTTCCAATAGTTAATCCGGTTAAGGAGCTTAAGCCAGAGCAGTTCCATTGTCCAGGATCAACGCTCTGGGCAAAGATCGACAACACCCATAAACTCGCCTATGGGATGCCCGAGAAGGGGTTAATCCTCCTCAGAGGTAACCTAGCGTTGGCCGTAAAGCAAGGGAACAGCAACGAGGACCATAAGGTTGTTGTAAGCTACCCTGAGGAAAGGCTGATGCAAAGCGGCTGGCTCATTGGCGAAGAGTATCTGGCGAGGAAGGCGGCTCTTATAGAGTCGAAGATGGAGGACGGTAGAGTGATTCTATACGCTTTCGCCCCTCAGTGTAGGGCGTTAACAGATGCTACCTTCAAGCTCTTCTTTAACGCTCTCATCGATTGACGCCTCTATATTCTCTACATTTTCTATATAGAAAACACCTAAACCTATGTGATTACACTCTTTCAACGGTGAGAAACATGAATTGTATGGTTTGTGGGGAAACGAATTCGGATGACTCCAAGTTCTGTAGAAAATGTGGCTCAAGCCTTGGTGGTGAGGGTACGTCCTTTTTGATAGCGACCATGCCAATGATTCCAGGGTACAGGGTCAAGAAGGTGTTCGGCGTCGTTTCGGGAATAACACCGAGAACCCGTGGTATTCTGGGAAAATTCATCGCTGGTATCGAGTCCATGATAGGCGGAGAGGTAACCGCATTCAGCTACGAGATAGAGAAAGCCCGCGCCGAAGCCATCGACCGCGCTAGGTCGAAGGCACTCTCATTGGGGGCAAACGCGATCTTAAGTTTAGACATTGAGACATCGGACATGGGCTACCAGATGGGGATCCTCGTCTTCAGTGCAACTGGCACAGCCGTCGTTCTGGAGCCTGAAGTCTAACCTTACCTCTTTTTTGGAAAGAATCGTGCGCGAGATGTATAGAATTTTTAGTAAATTTTTATAGGTCAGGTTGTCCCGATCCTGATATTGACTATAATCTGGGCGAAGAATTCCTTTTTTGCCTTGCAGATGGGGCATATGTATGGTGAGTCCTCCCTGAAGTTGGCGTAACCGCATTGTTTGCAGTACCAGAATTTCCTTTCGTTTGCTTGTTGTATTCCAGTAGCCTCCGTTTTGGTTTGGAGCTCGGGGAACATCTTTTCGGCAGACCTCCTCTCGGGAATTGGTTTGATCTCGCCGGAGTCATGAGTCTTTTTATCAACGTATAAGGAGCAATAGCAGGCTCCATACTCTGCAATATCGGGATCACGGTAGTCACAGGGACAGATGATGTCTCGATCCTGCTCGTATACACCTGTGCCTGGCCGACAGGGGCATGAAGGATATTTGTAGCGTTCCTCGTTGGTTTTGAGTCCCTCGAGGAGGTCCTGTAGAAACTTGGAGTCGGGGTTAAGGTAGTAGCCGTTGGTCTTGGCATCGGTTTCTGCTCTCTGCAGGACCTTCTCGATAGTTATGCTCATAGACCCAACGCGCCCAAGATCTTGTCTTGTTGGTATCCGCTGATGAGCGTGGTATCATCGACTATGATGATTGGAAATCCGAGAGGCGCTTTCCGCTTATGGAGGTCATCTATGGCTGCTTTTCTCTCCTCGTCCTTCAGGATGTCGACGTCGAGGTACTCGTAAGCGACATCCTTCTCCTTGAGCAGTTCCTTAGTTCTCTTGCACCAACCACAGGTACTGAGTGTGTAGAGAAAGACTCTGTGATCCTTCTTGGTTCCATCAACCTTAATGATCGGCATGAATATTTACTCCTCTTGTTATTTGTTTGAAGTCTGCGTTGAATTTAAAGT
>CAZIAF010000097.1:0-7750 GCA_964537625.1 uncultured Candidatus Bathyarchaeia archaeon | reverse complement strand
CCTTTACCTCATCATTCAGCAGAAGGGGATACAACTTACACGCGCCAAAGCTCCTTTCACCATCTATAAAACCCTCAAGAACTGCCGAAGGATATCTCTCCAACCTCCGACGTCTGTCGAAATCCTCTGTCTTGACCTTCAAATTTAGAGTCCCAGGGAATGGATCGAAACCCAACTTTTCCCTGATCTGGCTCTTATAACCCTCCTTCCCAATGTAATAAGCACCTTCGAAGAGACCTGAAACAACAGTACCCTCGAATACGAAAACCTCAGCGCCAACACCCTCCAGATGTAACTTGAGCTCTTGGAGCACATCCTGGAGAGCATTAAGCCCTGCTTCAGTAACAGTTACAATGCTCCCATCAGGACCTATCTTTCTCATTAGAAACCCCATCTCCTCCAGTAACTGAAGGTGGCGGGAAGCTGACTGCTGTGAGCCGCCCAAAGTTCGACTAAGCTCAGTCGTCGAGACTTTCACAGGCGCCTTACCACCTCCCAGCGTTAATAGACTATATAACGTGAACCATAGATGGGGTTTTATCCTCTTATCCATATAGTATCACAGAAAAGCGTAGGTAGACGCTATTTATACCTAATTAATGGTAGATTTGTAATTAATTGTGATCGCTTGCGAGACTTCAGTAGTCTAGGGTTACTATGGTTAGCTTTCGATCTCTTATTACCCTGAGTTTGATCTTCGTACCCGATATATGATAGTGGTTGAGGTAGCCTACTAGTTCCTTCATATCTTCGATTGGTTGGTCCTCGATTGCGGTGATTATGTCTCCGCCGAGCATGCCCTGTGCGCCGCCGAATGTTCTGGGGATGGTGCCAGCTCGTAGCCCTGCTTTCTCGGCAATCGAGTTTTTGAATACCCCTATTACTAATATTCCTCGTGTTTCTTTCTCTAAACCCATGTCAGATGCAATTGCATCGGTGAGTGTGTATCCGATTATGCCAAGGCCGCCGTGTCGAGGTGTGCTTATTACTACATCTGTGGGGTTTGGTTTCTCTATTCTTATTAGCTTCGCTGCTTTTCTCGCCTCCCCTATCTTTCTTGGGGTTGATACGTAGCCTTCCGCGATGTCTGATGAAGTGGGTGTTGGCTGCTTGGGAAATTTATCTACGATAATTTTGAATGCCGTCCCAATGATTGCTCGCGCAGAAATGCCATACTCGCGCGCTTGCTTCTTACTCGCCTCATCCAGCTCTGCAGACAGTAATTCCTGGCGCGGCTCCGTAATCCTCAGGTAAGTCTCACCCTGCTTCGGGTCGATCCCCAGCACCTCTAAGATTTCGCCATTGTAACCCATCACCCCGTGTACAAGTATCTCGGCTTGGTATCCGAGGAGGTGGTCGAGTTTGCCTTCGAGGATCCGCTTGTTCAGCAAGTCGATGCGCGCGAAGCACTCGCTCACAAGCAAGCGTCTCTCGCTCGCCGTATCCCAGTTAGGCGTCCCCTCATAGTGGTCTCTGAGATTCGCGATGCTTGTCGGGTCGGTCAGGAGCGTGCCGTTGACTGACATGATTAATTCGTTTTGGATGGTCCCCCCCCGAATTGCTACCCAGGTATTGGGGATGTCTAGGTATTTCTTCTGTACTTTCTTGATCGCATCTACGAGATTCTGCCGCTTACCCGCGTTGGACCTCTTCTCAACGGCTTCGTCGAGGTACTTGATCGACTCGGCTGAACGTCTTAACTCCTCGGCTTCTCTAAGCAAAGCATCTTTATCAGTCACATGACGCCCCTCAGATAGAGATCAAGAGCCAGCACAGTGACATTCACATCGCTTTGTATTATTTTCTTTAACTTCGGGTCCACAGTAACGTAGGCCGCTCGCTCCTGTACGCCGCTCAGCAGGGACCTGCATAGTCGAGCGATCTCATAGTCATCTGCCCTCGTCTCCCTCGGCCTCAGGATGAGTTCCGCGAGGACCATGATATTTCGGCTGCTCCTCGTCAGCTGCTCCGTTGCACCAAGACTTTGGTTAAGGGCATTAATAGTGGCTTGGATCTGATCCCTCTCACCTATCAAGCTACTCCTCTCAGCTTCAATGGTCTTCTTTCTGGCTATAGCCTCAGTTATTTCGCTCTTGATCTGTTCAAGATCCTGGTAAGCATTCAATGCACCAATTACATCGGTGACCGAACCAAGCTTCTCTGCGATCTCCAGCAGTTCAGTCATGGAACTCTGGTCGAAGTGATACTTCTCCCGCAGCTGCTTAGCGACAGCGATATCAGAATTCAGATGAATAGTAGAAGCTACAATACTTTGAATGTTTGCTTCAAGGTTAATCTTACTCTCGAGAAGCTTCTTGACTTTTTCTTCCTCCTGAATTCTCCGGAGAGCCATCTCGTCGACGCTGATCGCCTCGTCTATCGCGTCCAGTATCCCCTCACCCGTCTTATGCTTATCCGCCGCCCTCAGAAGCTTCTGTTGAACAGCGACGCTTAAGCCGGCTTCTCCGAGAGCCCTTTGGGTATCTAACCCTCGCTTAACGTCAGCCACCATCATCTTGTTATCGCGTAGCTGGACGGCGAGGTATTGTAGATCCGCAGGCGTCGACTCAACCGACTCCAGATCCTCGACCAGCTTTATGCTGCGCTCGAAGTCGAGTCCCTTCGCCCTCAAAAGGGAATCAGCCTTCTTGCATGCCTCGATATCGTTGACCTTATGTCCACCCTCCACGAAGCTTCGAAGCTCCGACATCAACTCATCCTTCTCAGTGCTGCTCGTAACCTTAACCCCCTTAGTCCACCGATTTATGCTAGACATAGGATACACTCCGCCGGAGAAAGCGGACAACTCATTGTTCGAGAACCCGAGTCCCCGAAGAGCCCTGCAGACCTCCTGCAGCCTTTCACCCCTGTCGCCTACCCTTGATGATTCGAGAAGCTCCCCCAGCCAACTCATCATTAAAGACATATCTTAATCACACTCTTCTCGAAAGTGAATCGCCGACTCGGATCACTGAATCACTAATCACAGATACGACCATAAGACGCTTACTAACCCGACCCACTCCTCAAGGATTACCCGCCGCAGAAGCCATAACCTATCGTTGGATGACTCGCACTCAGGGCTCGACCACCAACCATGGTGTCGTGTATCGGTATCCGGAAGAATTATTCAGCATATACTCTGCAGGGAATACTGACATCGTGAAAAAACACGTTGATCCGACCTTTGTGAGTCGCTTATGAGTCGCAGACGAGTCGACGCTACAGAGTAAATGGGTCAACGATTTATCTGTGAGTCGCTCCTGAGTCGCCGATGATTCGCCCCTGAGTCGGCGATGAGTCAGCGTAAAGCAGAGACTCCCCTGCTTATATCTGTCAAGTGAGTGGGCATTATGTAATACAGATTAGGGCCTCATTTGAGTCATATTCAATCTTAACCTCTTTAAGCTCCTCAACAGAGGCAGTGTCCAGGCGCCTCCTATCAGCCCCGAAAAACAAATAACCTCCAGTCCTCCTTCGAGGAGGAGATGTGAAGAGAGCATACGCGGTGCAAAACAGTGTTATCCTTTAGCAACGGCAACAGGTATAGACATCATGACCTTTCGACCTATACCCAAGCGGTGGCTAACATCAGCCACCTTATGGATGTCCTTGTAGCTCTCAGGGCCTTCTTCTTCGACGACTTTACCGCTTGCAGCGCGGACGACTATCCCTTTCCTCTTTAGATCTGCGATGATCTCATTCGCAGTCCACTGTCGACGAGCCCCCGCCCTAGACAAGACTCTGCCCGCGCCGTGTGCGGTGGAGGCGAAGCTGATCTCCTCCCCCTTCTCGGTACCTTTAAGGAGATAACTTGCGGTCCCCATTGTACCCACGAGTAGCACCGGCTGCCCAACAGATTTATAGTCCGATGGGAGGTCTTCGCGACCCGGACCAAAGGCGCGGCTCGCACCCTTCCGATGCACAACGGTTTTCACCCTCCTCCCATCGACAAAATGCTCCTCCCTCTTCGCTGTATTATGGGTCATACTGTAGACTAGCTCCATTCCCATCTCAGAGGCTTTTCTATTGAATGTCTGCTCGAAAGCCTGTCGAACCTGGTGGAGGATTATGTGGCGATTGATGAACGCCCAGTTGACGGCGCAAGCCATCGCCCCGTAATAATCATCGGCCTCCCTACTCTTCAGCGGCGCGCAAGCCAGTTCTCTATCAGGAAGCTTGATCCTGTACTTGTTGGTAGCCTGCTCCATTACTCGAATATAATCGGTTGCGATTTGATGACCATATCCTCGACTACCGGTGTGGATCCAGCAAACTATCTGGTCTGGATCTGTGATCCCGAAAGCCTTAGCAGCCTCTTTATCGTACACCTCACTTACCCTAGCGACCTCAAGGAAGTGGTTACCGGCGCCTAGTGTACCGAGTTGAGTCGAGCCTCGGCTCTTTGCGCGAGGCGACACCATATCGGGGTTTGCCTCCTTCATGCAGCCTTCCTCCTCCATGTGAAGATGGTCGCCATCCCAGCCGTAGCCCTTCTCTATCGCCCACTCGACGCCGCCCGTTACAGCTTTATCGAGCTCAATGTTGCTCAACCTGATCTTGCTGCCTACCCCTACGCCGCATGGAATGAGCCCGAAGATTCTATCGATGAGCTCATCCACTTTGGGTTTGATCTCATTGTATGTGAGGTCACTCCTCATTAGAAGCACGCCGCAGTTTATGTCGTATCCGACTCCACCTGGAGTTATGATCCCCTCGTCGACATCGAAGGCGGCTACTCCTCCAATGGGGAAACCGTATCCTTGATGGCCGTCTGGTAAAGTGATCCCATATTTTAGGATCCCAGGGAGCTGTGTGAGGTTTGTGCTTTGAGTGAGGGTTTGGTCCTCTTGCATTGCTGAGAGGAGCTGCTCGTCCGCATAGATCCTGGCGGGAACCCGCATGTTTGGGTTCGCCGACCGCGGAATCTCCCACACGAGGTCTCCTATCTTGTTGACTGGTATCTTCATAACGTATCTAATCATCCCCTCCGACAACAAGTTATAAGCCTTTATTGGTGTATAGACCAATGATTAAACATGCGTTGGCGTGCTGTTAAACGGGTGCCCCTCAACGAGGTCCGCGAGAGGCTAAACGCACTCGAAAAAAAATACGGAGATCGGTTCCCTACTCTCCACGAAGAGTTCATAGCCGGCAAGATGCCTCGGGAACGCTTCGACGACTATGTCGAGTGGAGTGGTATGATCCATGCTCTCAGAGCTGCCGGAGAAGGAGAGGACTTCGATTACTACGTGGAGGAGAACATGGAGTTTACACCTGAAGAGTTTGAGAGTCTAACCCCCCGAAGAATAGAGCTCCTCGACTACTTAGCTGATGAATACGCAGGCTCCATAAACGAATTGGCAAAAAAAATGAAGCGAGACGTAAAAAACGTTCACAGTGACCTTAGGCACTTAGAACAAATCGGCTTCATCCGCTTAACGAGGGAAGGGAAGAATCTAGTCCCCCAACTTCTTATTCAGGAACTCACGATTCTCCTCGGGTAACACGAGAGTGTTAAATTCCTTCAACTCTCCTAATACCTGATTCATATGTCAAACAATGCTTGTGCTGCAGATCTGATCCTCATCAACGGAAAGATCATTACCGTCGACGAAGCATTCAGCAATGTTGAAGCCGTCGCCGTCAAGAACGGCATGTTCTTGGCTACTGGCTCCACAAAAGAAATGAAGAAATTCAAGGGAGAAACAACCGAGATCATTGACCTCGATGGAAAAACAGTGCTCCCAGGCCTCTACGATAGCCATCTCCACATGGTCAGCACCGGCGCGACGCTGCAAGTAATTAATTGCCGGACACCTCCCATGAGAAGCATCGCCGATATGGCCAAAACCGTCGGTGAAAATACGAAGAAGATGAAACCCGGGGAATGGATCATAGGCAGGGGATGGGATCAAGCCAAGCTCTCAGATCACAGAAACCCTACAAGGTACGACTTCGATAAGGTCGCGCCAGACAACCCAGTCTACTTAGTTAGGACTTGTGGCCACCTAGCAGTTGTTAATAGCAAGGCCCTCGAATTGGCGAAGATTACAAAGAACACAAAGGATCCAGTCGGTGGACGCATCGTCAGAGATGAGAAAGGAGAGGCCACCGGTATGCTCGAAGAATCCCCAGCCATGGTTCTAGCTCGGGACCTGATCCCCCCGGACGATATAGAGACAAAAGTAAAGCAGATCAAGGCAGCCTCCGACGCATTCAACGAGGTTGGTCTCACCAGCGTAATAGAGGCCGGAGTCACTGAGGATGAGATCGTTGCATACCAGCTAGCACTTGAAAGAGGATTGCTTAAGGTACGCGTCAATTATATGCTCCGCGCCATCGACGGCAACGAGCCAGAGGCGAAGAGCATGCAGCGCATCGAGAACTTCCCCATGATAACAGGCTACGGTAACGACATGCTCCGGTTCCAAGGTCTCAAAATCCTGATAGATGGAGGAATTGGGGGAAAAACCGCTCTTCTCAGGGAGCCATATGAGAACGACACCAGAACCGGTCTCCTAACAGTTCCCATAGATAAGCTTCAAAGACTCGTCGACGCCGCAAACAAACGCGGAATGCTCTCCGGAATCCATTGCTGCGGTGGAAAAGCCATGGACATAGTCATCGAGGCTTTCAAGAAGACAAACAAGGTCAAACCCATCAAGGGACGTCGTTTCTACCTCATTCATGCATATCAACCTAGTGAACAGAACTTCAAGGACTGCAAGAAATTTGAAATACCCGTCGCAAGTCAACCCGACTTCCTCTACTACCTAGGAGACAGCTACGCTGAGAACGTTGGTCTAAAAAGGGCGGCATGGTTGAAACCCCACCGAGCCTGGCTAGACAAGGGGATCCTAGTAGCAGCTGGAACAGACTCACCGGTTACACCATATCCCCCATTCCCCTGTCTCTGGGCAGCGGTAGCCCGCAAGACAGAGCTGAAAAAAACTTCCCTTGGTCTCGACCAAAGGGTCACACGCGAGGAGGCAATAAGGATGTACACAATCAAAGGTGCTTACCTTAGCTTCGAAGAGAAGATCAAGGGAAGCATTGAACCCGGCAAGCTTGCCGACATGATTGTTCTCGACCGAGATATTCTGACTTGCCCTGAGGACGACATAAAGGACACAAGGGTCCTACGAACTATCCTCGGCGGAAAAACCGTTTATGAGGCCTAATTAACCCACTATTTTTAACCCTCCCCCAATCCTGATCATTCGACCTCAAATGATCCAACGCAGATACCTAGCGCTCCTGATTATATTCATCGTTTTCATGGGATCTGCTTATTTCGCTAGGCTATTGGACACCGACTTCGGAAACGTTACCGTAGAAGAGGTTTCGATGCCCGGGGACGGATATATGATAAGCGGTACACTTTATGTACCAAAGGGCTTGGCAGGGAAAACACCCGCCGTAGTCCTAAGCCATGGCATAAGCAACGCCAAGGAGGCTCTCAGTGGTGTGGCTCTTGAGCTCGCAAGGAACGGATACGTCGCCTTAACCGTTGATCTCCGTGGGCACGGGGAGACCGGCATAGGTTTGGATAATTCTGATTCGACACTGGGCTTAAAATCAGCAGTTGATTACATCAGCACGATCCACTATGTTGATGGTGACCGGATCGCCATCGGCGGTCACAGCATGGGCGCAGGCGCAGCGAGGATCGAAGCAACACTCAATCCTAAAATCATGGCGTCGATCCTCATCGGCGGAGGGATCGGCGACGAGGGATCATCAAGCA
>CAZIAF010000096.1:4458-7822 GCA_964537625.1 uncultured Candidatus Bathyarchaeia archaeon | reverse complement strand
AGGGTCGGCGGTGGCGGCGAGTCCCCTCTCGATGAAGGCGTAGACAGCCTCATCTTCCTTCCCGAGGATCTCGGCGTGGTCCGCATAGGCCGCTACACCCTTGAGACCGAATATAAGGGTCCAGCGGAGGCTGTGGACATCGCTACCAGCGTCGGGTTCGGATTTGATACCCACCTTCTCCCCCTGTTTGATCATTAAGGAAATGGCATTTGAGGGTGTGAAAGTCCCGGGTCCTTCAGGGAGCTTTGCATTTACCAGCTTGTTGAGCTGTTCACGATAAGCAACAGTCTTCCAAATGAGCTCAACTATTCTCTCAGGGTCGAAGTTCACGTTTGTGAGGGTGGAGAACGTCGCCTTACATACGAAGCGGTCGATCTCCCTATCATAGATACCCCGCTTTCTCCCCTCCACCGCGACTAGCGACAATCCCTTGAGGGCATATATTAGAAGGTCCTGAAGCGCAGCGACCTCCGGATTTTTTCCGCAGACACCCAGCTGGGTGCATCCCTTACCCTGAGCCGTCTGTTCACACTGATAGCAGAACATCGGAAACTCAGGAGTGTTCTCAATCTCAACTTTGGTTTCGTGCATTTCGTTCAAACCTCAATTCGAATCTTGGCAGGTTCCACGTGAGGGGCAGTGGTTTGTTGCGTGGTTCTCAACGACCTTGAATATTCCTTCCACTGTTTCGGGGTTGATGCTGTATACCTTCTCCTTCCCCCGCCGTTCGCTGCTTACAAAGGCACACCTCTCAAGAGCCTTCAAATTATGGCTCACCATGCTCTGCTCCTGTCCGAGCGTTTCGGCGAGTGATGTGACATTCATGGGATTACCTCTTAGCCTCTCGAGTATAGCAAGTCGTGTTGGATTAGCTAAGGTGGAGAAGAACCCATAACAAATTTCTGATAACCCTCGTTTCAAACCCACTCACATCTGAAAATATATTCATATGATATTAGGTTCATGTATAATTTAAATGTTTCTCAAAGTACAGACCCAATGACTTACAGGAAGGTGAATGTTTATATATGCCGCATTAATGGCATAATCGTCAAACAAGTGACGAAAATATGACATTAACCATTGACACAGCTGGTAAAGGACTCGCTATGGTTCTCAAGGACTACCAAGAGGAGGCGCTCCAATATATATGGGATAAGAAAGGGGCGGGCGCCAGCTCACGGGATGTCTGGAGCCAGGTAAATAAGACTCTCAAGACCAGAAGCATTAGTAGGGCTTCAATAATTAACTTCCTCAACGCCATGGTGGATGAGGGGGTTCTCAACTACACCGAGATCACAGGTAAGGGTGGACACCGCCGCATCTACTCTACGAAATTGGACGAAGCCCAATTCAAACAATACGTCGCAGAAACTGTTCTCAAGAACCTCATTCGCGACTTTCCAGCTGAAACAAAAGAAGCCATAAAACGGCTCAAATGACCTTATCTTTTTTCTCTCTTATTTAGGAGCATTCCTAACTCATTTTTAATATTACTGAATGGGGCTCGGGCATCATATTATACGCGTACGCAATTAACCACTCTCGTATGTTTTAAAACCAGAAAACTAATTCTTTTACGACTAATCATGGTTGAGCTCACAGAGGAAAAAAAGACCGCCTTCAACTATATTGAGGAGAACTCGGTAAAACTTTCGAACTTACATCAATTGATTTGGGGGTACGCGGAGACTGCTCTTAGGGAGTATAAGAGCTGTGAAGCCTTTGTAAAATGGCATCAGGATGAAGGCTTCGAGGTAGAGGAGGGGATCGCTGGGATGCCAACTGCCTATCTTGCTACCTGGGGTAAAGGAAAGCCTGTAATATCTACATACACCGAATACGATGCTGTTCCCGAGACAGCTCAGGAACCTTTGACCCACCGTGAGACGGAGAACCCTTGGCAGGCAGGTCACACGGATCCCCACAGCGCCCTCGGCGTAGCAGCTGCAGCAGGAGCCCACGCGGTCAAACACGCTATGGAGAAACATAGTCTTAAGGGGACCATAAAGATATTCGGCGCCCCAGGTGAGAAGATCTGCGTTTCCAAACCATTCGAGGCAGCCCGCGGATATTACGACAAGCTCGACGCTGCTGTCACATGGCACCCGCGGGGCTACACTACCGTCATGTATGAGACCCAGTGGGGTAGCTATTGGTGCGTCGCTTTCATCTTCGACTGCGACGACCCTGAGAAGTGGATGAGCTACGCACCCGACCTCCCCACCCAGACCCGAGCCCCGGGCGCCCTCGACGCCGTCTGCCTAATGTACACTACCACAAAATACACGAAGGAGTCTATGTTGCCCCGGACCGGACTCTGGACAATCAACGAAGCCATACTGGTCGCAGGCCAGGCTACCGCTGACAACTTGCCCCCCAAGATAGGGGTGATCACCTACGCTTTCCGGAGCCCAAGCCTCGTCCAGCAGGAGCAGATCTACAAGGTCCTCCTCAATAACGCGGAGGCTGTCGCTAAGATGACTGGCTGCAAGCTAGGTATAAGGTGGGTGGCGAAGACTCGGACAGGACTCTTCAACAAGGCTCTGGCAGACCTCGCCTACGAGAATATCGAGTTGGTTGGTGCCCCAAGATTCACAGAGGTCGACAAGGAGAAGGCCCGCGATATCGTCAGGAACCTTGGGTACACGCCTCCTAAGGAGCCGTACAATGAGAAGTTGACTCCCCCCGATGAGTGGGAGAAGATGTGGAGGAACCCTATCCCAGCTCATCAGAAAAAGTTCGGAAGCGACGATTACGTCGAGTTCACCTGGCACTGCCCAACAGTATGGATCCAGGTCTACGTGCCTAGCATCAGCATTCCTGGTGTTAGACTCCCCGCCTGGACTAGGTACGCCCTCTGCGGGATGAAGGGAGTCATCGATAAGAGCATCCACACCGCTGGGAAGGCGATCAGCGGTACTATGATAGACCTTATCGTTGACCCAGCAAAACTCAAAGCGTGCCAAGATGAGTATAAGACACGAACCAAGGAATACATGGAGAAGCCGCTCTTACCCCCTGACCTAGCTCCACCGATCGACCTTCCCTGGCCGGAGTATGTTACAACCCCCCGTGGGAGAGAGTGGCACATCCCACCATTCAAAGTCTAACCTTAGTTTCCAGCCCTGTTCTATCTTTTCGTACAAATGTTCTAATCTATGGGTATAATAGCTGCTGAGTCCTTGTTATACACGGTTAAAACAATGGACAAGACACAGCAAGCAGTATCGGTGTTCGCGGTCTGCGCCGCAATAATCCTCGCAGGGATGGTTATCGCATATAAGCCGGGGCTTGTACAGGAGCTCGGAGAGTTCAGGTTCCCCACGGGGGTGCCACCAGCTCTTGGAACCACTGGCTTCAA
>CAZIAF010000096.1:0-4358 GCA_964537625.1 uncultured Candidatus Bathyarchaeia archaeon | reverse complement strand
GTCACCCCCAACTACAATTGGGAGCTGAGAATGGTCATTGGATACCAAGTGACCAACATCGTACAGGTAAAGATAAACGACTTGACCAAGGTCGGC
Source organism: uncultured Candidatus Bathyarchaeia archaeon (assembly GCA_964537625.1). Classification (GTDB taxonomy): domain Archaea; phylum Thermoproteota; class Bathyarchaeia; order TCS64; family TCS64; genus UBA8941. The sequence continues at coordinate 4,262 of CAZIAF010000096.1, read as the reverse complement.
GCAGCGATCGACGCTGCAACCGCAGCCGGTGCGAACAGAGTCGACGGCGTCAGCTTCGGACTCAGTGAGGAAGCGACAAACACCATGAAGCTCACCGCCTACAAGGCAGCCATCGACGACGCGAAGGCGAAGGCCGCCGTAATAACAAGTAACCTCGAAATAAAGATCACCGGCGTCCAGTCCGTATCTGAGAGCGTCTACTATCCGCCGATCGCCTACAGAAGCTATGCGACAGCCGAAGGCGCCAAGACCTCCACACCAATAATGGAGGGCAACCTCAGCGTAACAGTGACCCTGAGCATCGTCTACCTCATCGAGTAAACGACATAGGGATCCAATCCTTTTTCTCCCTTTTTTCCTTAGACAGATTCTTTAGCTATATGATCCATACACGCTTCCAATTTCATAGGAGGTCAACTTCTCCTACTCCTTTGGAAAAGTTGAAGGCACGCGCCTTGAATATAGAGTTGCATCCTCTAAAGCATAGATTAGGTAGGACAGTTCTGATGTTCTACATTTAGCTTGATGTTTTTATTGCCTCTATGTCTCTTGAATCAAAAATGTAACATTCTTGGTACTTTGATACGTGCTGGAGCGTTTTTCCATAAAAGTCCAACATCGTCCAGGGTTATCCGACGCCGTCCGTTGATTTCCATATATTTTGACGATGGATGGGGCATTTGTGATGCGTCCGTATTTCGTCCATGAGGATGACCCTTACCTGGCTGGCATAGCTGATGCTGTAATTCCTCGACTCACTAAAACATCTCTCTATAGGCAGGGTGGCTAGGGTAACATGGGCAGGCATTAAAAGTAGGGGTGGTAGGGTGGAGCATGGAGACATGAACGGACATCTTATACTGCCGTGGACACCGTGTCAGAGGTTGGACGTATGGATGGCCATCTTCTGCAGGAGTGGACACGGTAGCTGAAACATGGACATTGGATGCATAGATGAAAGATAGATGGACTGGTGTTTATCAGTGGATGGTAGACGTGGACGGTTTTAAAGCTGAGTGAGATGGTCCTTGATCATTCTGCGTTGGCTTGCTGATACTTTTGGCATTTTCTTTAATCGCTCATACAATAGTTTTCGAAGATCCTTCACCTTATCCGCATCATTTTCAACGATTAACCCGAGTGCTGTCCTAGCCATAGCGGATTCTCGCTCTAGAAGTGTTCCATAGATCTCGGAGAGCTGCGTGAAACGGGTTTCACCTTCGTAGGCAATAGACAATATTCTTAGAGCACGGCTAGTTACTCTATCGTCTAATGATTTTCCACATTTTTCTTCAGCCATGTCTCTTAGTGTTGTGAGGAATTTTTCGCGAATAATCTTCAGGGAGTCCGATGAGTTAATCTGCGCCGTATGTAGGGCCACAAATAAGTTGACGACGACTGTTGGGTTCCTCTCAGAGTTTAGCTTTAAATCAATTGTCGTCCGCCGGTCACATTCAAGGTGGAGCGAAACCCGTCAAGCAGGGGGAGAAGCCTCTAAGGAAAAAGATTAAGCCGCCCTCAACCGTCGTAGGTGTTCGCTGATTATCTCCGGTTGGTGCCTAACACGGTCAAGGTTTGTCTTCATCGTTTCTTCGAATAATAAGCCAGCTTTTGAACTCGCTTGAGCAAGCTTATCATGATATAATACTCCTTTTGAAAGAGCTTTCTTGCAGGTTGGGCTGCAGGGGAAGAAGTAGCTTGCGAAGTAAACGTGGGGGTCAGGTTCCGATTTTAACTCTTTCAACTGTGTTGCGGCTCTAATTTCAGCGTTAACACCTGTCGTTCTATCGAAAGCATAGCGTTCCGTACAGCAGTCGGGGTACCCGAGGAGGCTGCCCATTCGTCTGATCCAGCTGCCGTTAAACTCCTCAGGGAATGCGAGTTGAATGTTTCCTTTGTTTGGGTCAGGTTTCTTTAGGACCTCGATCCTTAGCTTTCCTCTTTCTTGCATCAGCTTCTGAAGATCTCTTAAAACATCCTTGTCCCTATAGATATAGAACTCGTGTACGACAGGGCGAACTTCTACTTGATTGATTCTTAGATCCAGTTTTTTTACCCATGTATTGAGGGCTTTGTATTCCTCGGACCTTTCAACTACTTCTTCAAAGTTTTTCCCAAGATCCTTTTTAATTTCAACCATCAGTTTAAGCTTAACTTTCGGATCCTGTGTTGATCTGAGTTGTTCCATGCGTTGCTTAAAATTCGAGTCTATCCTCTCACCCATTACCGACCCTGTGGGCAACTCGGCAGGGATGGTAGTTTGACTGCAGGGCCGTAGGCCAAGGTAAACGAGAGCCAGGTTCTCGAGTTTGACATACGAGTATATGCTGGTCTCGACGAAAAGGCTGTCAAATATGCTATAGGTCAACAACTGATAATAGGTTACGTGTGTTTAAAATGTCTCTAGTTTATTTCTAGCTTCCGCTAGATAATTGAATGATAAAAAAGGGGAAAATATTGTTATTAGATGGGTAGAATGCCTAGTACTTGTAGCAGGAACTTGCCCCTCTCTGCGAGCATGCTGAACCTGAATAGCACCGTGTTGCCGAAGTAGGCACCGAGAGCGATCATTATGAAGTATCTTCCTAGTTGAGTAACCGGCTTGATTGGTCCAGTGTGCTCGTATGTAAGTAGGAAATACATTGTTGCGCAGATGCACCCGATTGCTACGAAGACGAAGGTGAACCAATCGAAGGCCGCGAACATGCTGAAGACTGCTGCTCCCGCTTTTGGCGGGGTTAATGTGCTGATCACTTGGTTAATGATGCTAGGTAGCGGAGTGCTTGCCATACCTAATCCAAGTGAGGATCCTACTAGAATCGCGACGGGATATCTGCTCACCCACCTCTGCTTTGGGATTAACAGGAAGTACATCATGAAACCCATCAAGATCGGCAGTATCAGCAGTAGATTCCCTTTCATAAGAGGGGCTACAGCGGTATTGTTAAGGGCGTTCAGGTTTACAGTGATGCCTATAGCCATCGAGGCCGCGACGAAGGTATGCTCAGCGAACCTGTATACTGGATTCTCCTTAAACAGCGGGTAGCTGTAGATAGCCAACATTAGGAACAAGGCAACCCATAAACCTGCGATGTCAAGTGGGTTGGTCGGATAAGCTGCTATGTTTGCAAACATTACTTCTTCCCCCTCATGGCGAACATGCTGATGTTAGCCAATAATATGGCGAGTACAAGTAGGACGTGACTGACACTGATGGAATCCATAACAATTGTTGCGGCACCTGGACGGCTAATTAGCTTCTCTAGCTCCGCTGCTCCCCTGGAGCCCGGAACTAAGCCGAAGTAATCGCCTGAGAGATAGAACGGCATATCACCTGACTTATTCATGGCAATCCCCATCTCAGCTACAAGAGGTGGTTTTCCTGACTTTGTGTAAGCTACATTACCGTGAAGCCACTGCCGCATGTAGTAAGACTGTGCATCACCTGTATCGCTTGAAAGAACGAATTTAATGTCCTTGGCTCCATTTACAGTCTTCATCATCGGGATGTCAGCGATTGCCGTTCCTCGGATATCCTTTGTGAAAACCTTGCTTATGTCGTCTCTAAGTAACCCAACAGTGGTCTCCTGACCCGTAGTGTAACCGAAATATACGTAGTCTTCGCCTTCAACCCAGTCACTGAAGACATCAGGTAACTGTTTTTTAATTTCGTTGAAGGTGATGTCGCAATCAGTGTATCCGATGCTCCAAGATATCAGTTTGCCTCCCTCTGTGTGAATCTGTTTTACTGAGGCTACCATGGCGGGCAAGCAATCCCCCCAGGCGCTTACACCTGAGTTGATGCTCAGTACAACTACCTCTCCAGGTTCAATGCTTTGTAAACCAGCGTAGTAGTCTTGGACTGACGGAGTGACCGCGATAGGTAGGCTTAGAGGGCTTAGGTATGGCACTGTTAGGGCGATGAAGAGTATCCAGTAGAATATTCTCCTATCTAGGTTCTGCAGCTTTTCCCAGATTCCTTTTTCACTCATTTTAGGACACCTCCGAGTAGAAGCCTCTCTCCTTCCCGATCAGAGCGCGGAACCCATAAGCGAGAAGACCTAAGGCGCCTACGACTGTGAAGATCCTCATTCCTGGGATCTGGCCGTAGTTGTTCAACCAGTTTCCTAATAGTGGGAACCCGCCCCATATAACCTCACCAATGGGGGCGTTTGCAAGCAGAACGAAGATGCCAGCAATCAGTAGCAGTGCTGCGTCGATGTTTCTAGCCCTGAATGCACGGTATGCTGCTGAGAAGATGT
>CAZIAF010000095.1:0-7827 GCA_964537625.1 uncultured Candidatus Bathyarchaeia archaeon | reverse complement strand
GCGCGCAGGGTGATCTGCGTTTCGAGTGCTGGACGAAATCGTGCGAGCACCCTGGAGCAGATCGTAGAGTCTATAGAAAGCTACATAGACGTAGGTGTAAACCACTTTATCCTACATTTCATGAGCGACGTTTTTTTTAAAAGGAGGTTGAACTATCGCAGATGATGTTGTGCTTAGCGTATGTGGCTATTTCATCGGAGAGTATTCGGTTGGCTTGAGGATCATGTTAATGATCCTCTCCGTTAAGGGGCCGCCCGCCTTCTCTTCAGTTTCCTTACGTGCCTTGATCCAGGCTGGATCAGCGCCGAAGGAGTTCCAAGAACGTTCCCTGTGAGCGAGGTCGTCGAAGGCTACCATGTAGTAGAGGACGTTACTGGCACCGATTATCGCTGTCCAAAATCCGATGACCTTGATACCATGCTTCTCGAAGAACTTGAGAGTTATCATAGCGAACCGCTCGTTGAGCGAATCTAACCTGCCGGGGTAAACTTCGTAGATTCTCCACTCATAGATCATTCAATACACCGTTTAATCGCGGAGTTATTCAAGTAAAATAGAGTTTCTACAGCATAGTCAATAGTTTTTTTATCGGAACCGGGAGAATGCGCGTGCCTCCCAAAAATCGGGTAAAATAGTTAGCATAGACCCCGGTATCTACCACCTCGGATATGCTGGCTTCCATCACAGCGATACCGCAATAGTCACTGAGAACGATTACGAGTTAGTAACCCATTATCCTAGGAATCTCGAATCCCTAACAACCCTCTGATTGTTCAAACAAAAATGAATATTAAGTTGAGTTATCCAGATTAAGTGGCTCATTTTTTCCAAGTAGGTAATCGTAGAGCTGCCAGAGGTTCATTTGTAGTGATTTCCCCTCGTACTTGCCTATTCGAAAAGCAAACTGAACCGAGTATCCAATGGTAAGTGCTGTCACAATAGTGCCCACTCCTACAGGGCCTCCAAGAAGGTACCCAAAAACCAAAACAACGACCTCGATGATCCCCCTCACTAGCCATACCTGCTTATCCAGTCTGCGTACAAGCCCCACCATCAGCCCATCCCGGGGTCCTGCTCCCAGCTGGACCCTCAAGTAGAAGAGGCTACCAACCCCGATCAGCACAACACTCAGCAGTAGGAGCATCACCTGTTCTAACGGGTCTGTAGGTTTTGGTACTAGACCCCACTCTATGACCCTGTCAGTAAACCACCCAACGAAGAACATATTCATCACTGTTCCAAATCCCGGTGGGAATCCCAGTGCCCACCCCAGCAGTAGCACAGCGAGTCCCACTATCTGTGTCACTTGTCCCAGGGTCAGTCCGCTTGTTTCTGAGATACCAACGTGGAATACTCCCCATGGGCTCATCCCCAAACCCGAGTATAGGTTTGTTACCATACCTGCCGCAAATAGAAATAGACCAAAATACAGTGAAGGCAGACGAACTAAGAAACTCAAAAGGTTACCGCGGTGGATTGGCATCTCTGAACCGGAAGCTTACCCACTCAAAAACAGATCGGTGGTCTAGATCGTTGTGGTTAGTAAGTCGCAAACTACTTTCATAGTCCCACATTATACCTCACTTTTACCTTCGATCACCTCTCTGTAAAACCTCCGCCTCGTAACCCCTATAACCATCCAAGGGTAGAAGACCAACATATTGGGGAAACGAATAGCTAAAAGCTTCAAACCCCAGAATACTTGGGTTCGAGAACTGGTCCAGGCGGACCCAGAGATAGGTAATTCCTTAGATTACACAACAGATCAGCTCAAATTTCAAGCACGCGACAACCTCTGTACTGTCTGCAAAGGCAGCAAGATGTTATGCGGAAAAACCCGTTGTCCCATCATAGAGCAGGTAGCTGCACACACTAGAATGTTCCGCAGTGTCCAGGGCACTAACGTTGAAGGCAGCTCACCCCCCAGCGTTTTCGTTGGTCGCTTTGGTTACCCCTATGTCCAGGTCGGCCCAATGGCCCCCGGCTTCTATGGGGATACAGCCCTCCTCGACGACACCGAACGATGGTTTGGTCGGAGCATGGATGAGATCATCGGCTTTCGTAGCCAACTCGTCCGAGGTATGACTCCTATAAATGTCAATAAACCGGGAAAGGCCGGTAAGATCCTTGATGCAACGAGGGAGATTAGCCTCAGTGAACATTATGTAGAGACGGAGATGAGACTCCAGAAGCCGCCTGTCAAGAGACTATACCTGGACAATGACCTTCAGCCCCTTGGCCCCACCGCCCCCCTTGAACACGTCCAAATCGGCTTTATCAGATGGAACCAATGGATGGAGAAAGCCCATTACGACACTGATCTCAAGGCTGCCCAAGCTGCGAAGACACTCTACCACAGTGGCGTCCCTGTAAGTAGTATTGTTAAAGCCTTCAGTACAGGTAGCTTCGGCATCGAGAAGAACCGCCGACTCGTTCCCACCCGGTGGAGCATCACAGCAATCGATGACCTACTCAGCAAGGATATGATCAAGACCGTCAAAGATTATCCCCTCATAAACCAGTTCGAAGTCTACGAGTCCGAGTATCTCGGTAACCGCTTCGAGATTCTGCTAGTCCCCGATACTTGGTGCTACGAAGCTTACGAAGCCTGGTACCCTCGAACCTTATGGAACCCGTCGGAGACCAACGTTAACATTGTCACCGACTGGGAAGGATATAACGGACGCCACACCTATGCCTCTATGGGGGGTTGCTACTACTCCGGTAGATTGGCGGTGCTTGAGCACCTGACCAAGGAGCGCCGTCAAGCTAAAGTCTTCATTTTCCGTGAAGCTTACCCAGACTACATCCTTCCCGTCGGAGTCTGGCAAGTACGCGAGAACTGCAGAAATGCAATGAAACAGACACCCCGGTTCTTTGACTCCATGGACGTAGCCCTCCAACACGTTATGAGCAGACTCACCATTCCCCTCAAGAAGTGGATCAATTCCGGTCCCTTACTCAGGCAGACCCTTACCCAACGCAAGATTACCGAATACGCCTGACAAATGAAAGTCCAAGTCATAGATCCGATGCATGTCTCCTTTTTTATTCAGAAACTGCAAATCAACTCAGGTGGATCAACCTGTATTCAAACGACTCTGAAGTTGTAACAAGATCTTTGAAGGATAGAACCGCGGTGATTACGGGTGCTAGCAGAGGCCTCGGCCGTTCCATTGCCTTGGCGCTTGGAGAGGCTGGTGCTAACCTAGCTTTAGTAGGCCGCGACGAGAAGCAGCTCCTTGAAGTGGTCGAGGAGGCATATCGAATCGGAGCCGAGGCAGAGGCTTTCGTAGTGGATGTCTCTGATGAGGGACAAGTCGCGAGTTTGTCGAAGGCGGTTGTAGCACGATTCTGTGGCATCGAGATACTCGTCAATAATGCAGGAATAAACATACGAAAGCCCGTCACCGACTTTACCCTGGAAGAGTGGAGGCGGGTCGTTGACACGAACCTTACTGGGCCATTCCTCATGTGTAGGGCCTTTGTGCCCCATATGATAGGTCGTTGCTACGGTAGGATCATCAACCTCACATCGACGATGAGTCATATTGCATTGCCCGGCCGATCTGCCTACGCTGCAAGCAAGGCGGGTCTCCTTGGTCTCACTCGGGTTCTTGCACTTGAGCTCGCATCCGAGAAGATAACGGTAAACGGAATAAGCCCTGGCCCATTCGCGACGGAGATGAACAAGCCGTTCATCGACGACCCCAAACAATCATCCCAGTTTCTATCCCGGATCCCATTGGGAGTCTGGGGTAGACCCGAAGACATAGGTCATCTCGCCGTCTATTTATGCTCCAAAGAAGCTGGTTTCATAACAGGCACCGATATCCTCATCGACGGCGGTTGGACCGCGCAATAGCTAAGCGAGATTGCCATCTATTTTTTTTCTATAAAAATCATCGGGTTAAATTATTCTCCACCATTAGTTTGATAACGAAAGCCTAGATAATTCGATTTCTTTTTCTCGTTAAGACGTTTCACATGTGTATTTTTAAGCCCACGTATGAGCCGTTATTGGTAGGCTAGTGAGACCTTTGAACCCTGGAGAGGTTGCTGCGAGGCTAAATGAGAATGAGAGGAAGCTCCTCACCGCCCTCAAGGGTGGTGACCAGACTTCCACGTTAACACTCAGCCAGGCCACAGGCTTGGGAAGAGATGCTGTTGAGAAAGCTTCCGCATGGGCGGAGACCAAGGGCGTTGTAAGCTTCAGGGAAGTGGTCTCACGGTTCTTTAAACTCACTGAAGAAGGCCAAAAGTACGCAGATGAGGAGCTTCCAGAGAAGCAGTTGATCAAAGCCGCGGCGAGCGGAAAAAAAGATCTATCGCATCTAAAAAAGGACATACCAGCTATCAACATCGCTCTTGTCTGGGTCCGCACCAATAGATGGGCTAATATTAAAGCCGGAATGGTTGAACCCACACCTGAAGGCATCAAAGCTGCAATAGAGGAGACCGCTGACGAAAAGATACTCAAGCACCTGACGCAGGGGTGGCTCCCAGACGGAAAGCTCAGTTCCGATTTAGTAGCTAGAATGCCTCTTCTCACCAAACGCGGCCTCATCGAAGTTAAAGAGGAGACAGAGCGGTTCGTCCAGCTCACTAAATCCGGAAAAGAACTAGTTTCCTTCGTCGAGGCAATAGGTACCAAACCAGTGATGACTCAGATTACCCCTAAGATTCTCCAGGCAGGTTCATGGCGTAATTCAATTATTCAGCAATACGATGTCAACCTTCCCGTCCCCAGTCTCGCTCCGGGTAAACGCCATTTCATCAGCCAAATAATCGATTATATTCGCCGCTTCTGGGTCGAACTCGGCTTCAAGGAGATGAAGGGCAACTACCTCGAGCTCAGCTTCTGGAATTTCGACGCATTATACCAACCGCAGGATCACCCTGCCAGAGACCTTGCCGATACATTCTACATGAAAACCCCCTATAAAGGCAGGCTCCCCAAGAGTAAAATAGTGGAGCAGGTGAAAAAGACCCACGAAGATGGATGGACCACAGGCAGTACTGGTTGGCAGTACAAATGGAACCCTGAGTTCGCCTCTCGCTGCTGCCTGCGCACCCACACAACCAGCCTCAGCGTCCTCCAGCTAGCTAAGCTTAAGCCTGAGGATCTACCCGGGAAGTTCTTCAGCGTTGGTCGAGTTTTCCGTAACGAAGCCATTGATTGGAACCACCTTGCCGAGTTCTATCAAACCGATGGGATAGTGGTTGGAGAAGATGTCACGTTCCGAGATATGCAGGGTTACCTTAAGGCCTACCTTGAGGGTCTCGGACTAAAGAGATTCCGATTCCGCCCTGGCTACTTTCCCTATACGGAGATGAGCATGGAGGCAGAGGTCTGGATCGAGGAGCGCGGTGGTTGGATGGAACTCTTCGGCGCGGGGATGTTCCGCCCTGAGGTTGTGAAGCCACTGATCGGCGTCGACGTCCCTGTTCTTGCCTGGGGTCCCGGCTTCGACAGGCTCGTTATGCAGAGCTATCATGTGGATACAATAAAGGAGCTATACGGAAACGACATCGGGCTTCTCCGCAAGGCGAAGCTCTGGATGAGGTGATAATATGCCCGTCATAAGTGTCAACCTGGCCGACCTCCAGGAAATGCTCGGTAGAAAAGTAACTATCAAAGAACTCCAAGAAAGGCTCCCAATGATGGGTACGAGCTGGGAGGGTCCGCAAGAGGATGGTTTTGCCCTCGAAGTCTTCCCCAACCGCCCCGACCTCATGAGTACCGAAGGTCTCGCCCGCGCCTACGCAAGCTTCACTGGCGATAAGCCGGGACTCCGTGATTACCGCGTCAAAGAGTCAAACTACATTGCAGTCGTCGACAGGAAAGTAGAGGAGGTCCGCCCTTGGTTTGTATGTGCCGTCGTTAAAGGCGTTGAATTCGATGATGCCCTCATCCGGAGTATCATCCAGCTACAGGAGAAACTACATATAACCCACGGTCGCAAGAGGCGGAAAGTCGCCATTGGTCTTCACAACCTCAAGCCAGTCCAATTCCCCGTTACTTATACAACTAAATCTCCAGAGTTCAGATTCAGACCTCTCGGCGAACGTTACGAGAAGGACCTCAAATGGATGCTGACGGAGATGCCTAAGGGTATCGAGTACGCTTGGACATTGGAAGGTGCCAAGGAATACCCAATGATTCTCGATGCTAAGGATATGGTGCTCTCTATGCCACCGATAATCAATGGTGAGTACACTCGTATTGACGAAGCGACTAGAGATCTTTTCATTGACATTACTGGTACCGACCTGAAGGCTATTACTGAGGCGTTGAATATCATCTGTACTACCTTCGCCGACCGTGGCGCTGAGGTTTACAAGGTCACCGTTAAGTACCACGATAAAACCCAGACCACCCCCGACCTCTCCCCAAAATCCTGGAAACTGAGCAATCTCTACGTCAATCAGACGCTAGGCCTCAAGATATCACCGCAGGAGACGGCGGTACTTCTTGCGAAGATGGGTCATGGCTCCGAGTCCTTCGGTGACGACATAAAGGTCGCTGTCCCTTGCTATCGAACCGATATCATGCATCCAATCGATCTCGTTGAGGACGTCGCCATTGCCTACGGTTATGATAAGGTTATCCCCAATATTCCGCCGATCCACAGCGTAGCCGGTGAAGACTCCCTCGAGATATTCAGCAGGAACTTACGCAACTTCATGGTCGGATATGGTTACATGGAGGTCGTCACCTTCATGCTGAGCAGTCTGGATAAACTCTTCGCCAAGATGAGCCTCCCCGATGAGTCTCTTGCGGAAGTAGAGAACCCGAAGATGGAAGGATACAATGTCCTCAGAAACCGGCTCCTTCCTAGCCTAATGGAGGTCCTGAGTGTTAACAAACACCACCCGTATCCCCAGATTCTATACGAGGTTGATGACATTGTGCTTTTGGACTCATCGACTGACATCGGAGCGAGGAGCACCCGCCGGTTGGCCATCGTTCAATGCTACGCACGCGCCAACTTTAGCGACATTAAAGCCACATTACTCTCCCTCCTAGAAAATCTTGAGGTCAAAGTAGAGATCGAAGCCAGCGGATGGGACTGCTTCATCGAGGGCAGACGCTTTGTCGCAAGGGTAGACGGGAAACCCCTCTGCTGGGCTGGCGAGATAAGGCCAGAGGCTCTTGAAGCCTGGCAGCTAGAGATGCCTGTCGCTGCATTGGAGCTAGATGTTGAGTTCCTCCATAAACTCGTAAAGTCCTAGTAGTTTTTTTTAGCTTTCTTAACAACTGCGTTTATGAAATCGCTCTTCGAGTCAGTATAATTGACCCTATCGTTCCTGAACCTACCTGAGAGATCTAGTTTCAGCTCCTTATAGTCTTCGACGTCCTCCGGGTGTGACCTAAGCCAATTTCGGAAGATTAAATGCTTAAGATGGTGGGCGCTTCCTTCTCTAACGATGTGGAGGTGGAAGCCAGGACTGTGGTGACCCTTCCCGAGGCAGTAGAACCAGTCTTGGTCTTTCTCAGGAGTCACATCGTCGTAGCCGATGGAGTGTAGGAGTCCTACGCACTTGTCCGCGGCCTCGAGGTCGTCGACGCCGACGATAATATCAACTATCGGTTTCGCCCAAAGATTCGGCACCGATGTGCTTCCGATGTGCTCGATGGATCGAATTATTTGGCCGATGCGTCCCAGAATAAGTTTCCTCTCATCCTCATAATACCTCGGCCACTCTGGGTCGTAGGGTACAACGACTATTTGTCCCCGCAACTAGGTCGTAGTCCGTTATACTCAGGCTCCCTTTTATAATTGGTTGTGGAAGTTATTGTAGATCGAGTTGGGTGAGAAACCC
>CAZIAF010000094.1:0-7875 GCA_964537625.1 uncultured Candidatus Bathyarchaeia archaeon | reverse complement strand
GTTTCTCGAGTTTCACGTCCTGGAGAGTGAATTGGTTGATTATGCTCTCCACCCTGAAGCTCCGGGGCTTCTCCCAGCTGTGTTTTATGTTGATTTTTAATTAGTTAATTCGCCTTCTACTTTTTTGCACTCGCGATTCTCGTGAGCCTAGAATATGTAAGGAATAGCCTTCATAATTGCGAGATTATTTGGAACTATATTCCCAAGATATTCAGAGCTTCACGCAAGTCTTCTGTGATCATCTTCCTTTTACTCTTCTCGATGAAGAAGCTAGGGCCAGCCTGCAGGTAGGATGGGAAGACTCTGATGTGACCATAGTAGTAAGGGGTTTTCCTAATCTTATAGGTTGAGCCGGCAGGGATCACACGTTTACCGGTCTTCCTCCTCGCGACCTCGTTGAAGGCCTTGATTGCAACATCCCCCATCAGCATTATGACTGATAGGTTGGGTAACAGATTCAGCTCTTCTTCAAGTAGCTTCGAGCACGTTTTCACCGTATCAGTGCCGATGGCGTACCCAGTTTTTCCGCATTTAACTGCTGTGGTGAAGTAGAAGCCTCGATCTATCAAGTCAACTATTTTCTTCACATTTAATCCGGCGTCTTGGAATGCCTGGACTGTGGTCTTCACGAAGAGAGGGTCGCCTTTAGCATAATAGTAATCGCTGCTACTTGATGGTGCAGCCTCCGAGATGATGATTGCCCTGACCTTAGTTGGGTCTACCTCGATGTTTGGGACAATGTATGCTCCTTTAGCGATGTCGATGCAGAGAAAGTCTTTACATGATACTTTTTCTGAGACTTTCACGTGTTAGTCCCTCATCTCCGAATTAGGTTAGGTTCATTTAAGATAATTGTCGTTTTTGTTCTAGGACTCGACTAGTGCGCGCGAAGTTGAACCCTAGGGATGGCTCTTATCAACCAGTAACCCGCGTCTGGCAAGGTTGCGTGCAAGGTCTAGTGCCCCCTGCTCCAATCCCTGCACCTTATTCGCCGGCAACATAACGTTGCTGAGGTAACCCAACTGAGGCGAACCAATCCTGACCACATCACCCTCCTCGTGGGTAAACTCCGCACCGTTACTATCTTTAAGCGGCACCGTCATTGTGCCGAGGAAAACGGCAACGCCATCGGGATGCTCGCGCTCATCATCGGTGGCTGCGGCGACGATTGCCTCCGGCCTGCGGCTGATCTTGCCCATCTTGTTTGCACCCTCGAACTTGAGTGAACCATCGGCCCTGCGCACTTCCAGCTTCACCTCTGTATCGCGGATCGATTCCAAGTTGAACTGCTCGTCGAACACGCGGATTAAGGGTCCAACGGCTGTACTGCCTTTCTTGACTTTCGCACGGTGCAGAAGAAGTGAGGACTTCCCCTCCTTGCCACGGTCATTGACATCGTTGCCATGGGAGGCACCAACTATTTTGCCCTTAGAATTGGCAACCAACACCACCTCCGGCTCCGGATTGACCCACGGCGATGCACCCGTGCTGTACCCAGCCTGCGCACCGTGACCGACAGAGGTTACCTGCGTCGCCTTAGAGAAAATCTCGCCTTCCGCGCCAAGCCCAACCTGCGGGTAGATGGTTGACATGCCGAGTTCTTTCATTCGTTTCAGAATTCTGAGCGCCGCGTCAGAGCCCGGTTCAATTTTAGAGAAATCGGCATCACCCACGATCTGCACAACTTCGCCACGAATCCTTATACGTACCTCATCCACCTTATCCTGATTCAAACCACCGTCGGGATTCCTCGGCACCTCTTTCATGGCAGCTTCTTCGACCATACGCTCAACCATCGACTCAACAAAGGTCACACCAGCTGCTTCAATTTCCTGAAAATCGATTGGCGCCAGCAGGTAAGGTTCGCTTTTATCACGCACCGAAGAGTTAGCGATAATATCCGACACCTTGCCGATATCTTTACCCGATAAGCTGGCAGCGTGCACAGCAACGGCTGGATTTTCTTCTTCAAATAAATCACGCGTAGTGGCAAAGCTCCGCGAGATGTCAATGAAATTACCCTCAGCAGCAACAAACACCACCGCAGGACCTTCGTTTGGCAGCATCACACGGCCAACCAGGGTGGCTTGTTTCCAATCATCGGGAAGGGACCTTTCAACCGTCATTTCCCTAGCTGGGACTATGAGAGGAGTACCAGTAGTCTCTGGGCGCATGCTCTGAGAGGTAGCTGACTTTCCCATATTAATCAAAAACTATGAAAACCAAGCAAATAAAACATTTCGTATAGAAAAACCAGGAAATGAACCTCACTCTCCCTGCAACAAACACATTGGATCAAACAGAGTTTAATCAAAAAAAATGAATAAGAGTTCTAGCTTAATGGATCACTGTTCTAGATAAGTAATTAGGAATAATTTTATGTGTGTATGTACAGTTTTAGATATACACATCCTTTTATTTTCTTTTAACTGACTCACTCTTTGATTTAATGTCTAGAAAAATTATTACAACTTTTTTAGTTTCTTTAATCATATCTCAAGCTCTTCTCGGATTTTCACCAATAAATGCAGCTGAGTTGTCCCTAACAATAACTCAAGCTATTCCCTCAATTCCCGCAGATGGTAAACCCCACTCTGCATTTTTTATCAGCATATTAGATAGTGGCGGAAAACCACATCCATTAACTTATCCTTTGAATGTCACAATATCTTCATCCGATGAAAGAGTATTACAGATTCAAAAAAATGTCAAAATTGAAGCAGTTTCATATTATGCCCTCGTAAATGCAACGAGCAACGTTATTGAGAGTAAGCAGGTCGAGGTGACCGTATCTGCTTCAGGTTTTCAATCATCCAAAATAACTGCTTCTGTGGGACCCCCAGCAGGGTCACCATCTTCACTCAAAGTCACCATACTTCCTAACGTTCTATTGCCACTTGCAGCAAGTGAAGCTGAAATAATTGTAACTGTCATTGACAGCTATGGTAACCCAACCAAAGCAAGAAGCGATTTGACGGTATCTTTATCTTCTTCAAATCTCAAAATTGCAGATTTATCTTCAAAAACTATACTCTTACTAAAAAATAACATTTCAGCCAAATCAAAAGTTGTAACAACTGGTTTCCCGGGAACATGCTCAATAACTGCTTCAGTATCAAATCTGAAGTCCGATTCAGCGATATTGAATGTTGTTGGCCCAAAACCCGAGAGAATCTACATCTGGTCATCCTATTCTCAAGTTGTAGGCGAGAACGGATATCTCTCAGTAGCAATCGTTGACAGCGGAATGAAACCAGTAAAACTTGTGTCACCAATGACAATCAACCTATACAGCTCGAATTCGAGTAGAATAGATGTTCAAAATACTATCACGATAGGTGCGGGGGAATGGATCACCTCAACCCGTACTACATGCAATGATCTTGGACAAGCCACCATCACGGCCACAGCTAAGGACCTTCAAAGTGCAACTCTTACACTTAATGGAGTAGAATCAGGTGGCGATGCATACTCTGTAGCAATATATCCAATGTTTAATTACTTCCTCGCCGACGATTTTAATTATACATCTGCCTTTTTAGTCCAAGTATTAGACATAAATGGATTACCAACCACTTCGCATGAAAAGATTGATGTGGATTTATTCTCGTCTAATTCAGCTATATTCAGCCTATCTTCTGATGTCGAAATCGACTCAGGAGAGTCATTAGCTATTATTAGGGGAGAACCAAAAGTCATCGGAGATGTTACCATCACAGCAGTTGCTTCAAACTTAAAATCCGGCCAAACCGGTGTTTCCAGCTACGTTCCAGTGCCTGATACAGTTAACATCCAGTATCCACCAATGCCTTCGGATGGCGAAGTCGAAGCATGTCTATTAATCACTGCTTCAGGAATTCCCGTCCCAGTCCTCCAAGATACCATAGTAAAACTAAGTTCATCCAACACAGGTATTGGAAGTACAATAGATTCGGCAACCCTCCTTAAGAAGAAATCTTTTTCCTATTTGAAGATTAGTGGAAGTTCACCTGGACAATTCTACATCACCGCTTCAGGTAATGGAATACCCTCAAATAATGTCCCAATTTCAGTCTCAGAAAATAAACCAAAAACCTTCTATCTTTCATATGTCAAACCCGTCGTTAACTACAATTTCCCAATGGTAATTCAGTTAGTATCATCCCAAGGAATTTCCGCTGTGACTTACGACCCCATAACCATCAATATCGCCGCCAGCAACATAACTAACATAAACATCCCTTTGACAATTACTATAAAACCGGATAGCACAGAGACTATAATTCAAGGAAAAGGACTTTCGCCATCACTAACAACCTTAACGATGTCTTCACCGGGCTTCAATTCGATTACAGCAACGATTACTCCAATTCCAATCAATATATCAATTCAACTTATCGCCGATCCTTTCTACCCTATTGGAGAAATTGCATCATTAAAAGCTAAGGTATTATTAGATGACATCCCAGTTCAAGGAATCACAGTAAATTGGATAGGAGACTTTACGATCAATAAGAGTATAACTAACACAGAAGGTGTAGCTCAGAATACACTCACTATAAAAGAAGGGCAGAATTCTATTGAAGCAGCGATAAACATTGGTGGAACAGGCTCCATTAGCACGAAAAAATCTATTTTAGGAGTAATAGGAAACTATGATCTGAATATATCCTCGAATATACCGCTCAATATACAGGGATCTGGAAAATACAAGTACGGAGAACAGGTACCATTAGATG
Organism: uncultured Candidatus Bathyarchaeia archaeon; assembly: GCA_964537625.1. GTDB lineage: Archaea > Thermoproteota > Bathyarchaeia > TCS64 > TCS64 > UBA8941. Next base: position 3,157 of record CAZIAF010000094.1, on the reverse strand, counting down.
CACCTACCTCAGTTGCCATGCAAGGTCTCCTAGGAATTTTGGGAGGCAAATACGTCTTCAAACATTGGACTGGAGCGGTAGAATCAACAAGCAACCAAGAGGTTCTATTTATTAAATCTAACCAACAGGTGATAAATGTCCAAGCGGTATACAGCGAAGACTATTTCATGGCAATAATAACTGGTGTTGTCTTATTGGCGGTTATAGGTGGAGCAGTATTCATATATTTCAAAAAATTCCGTAAACCAAAACCTTCTGAAGAACAACTCTCAGAACCTGAAATAAAGGATACATCTCCAAAACCCCCAAAGACTCCAGAATCTAAAGTTAAAATTGAAAAAGTACAAGATATCCCTAAGCCGCAGGTTGTTGACAAGTCGCAGGTTCTTAATAAGCCGCAGGTTGCTGACAAGCCACAGGTTGTTAACAAGCCACCGGAAGTACCGAGAAAACAAGAAGCCCCCAAGCAACAAGAAACCATAAAAACGCCTGAAAAAAATGTCGCCACGGTAATACAAACAATAAAAGCTAATACACCAGAAATTCTCCCAAAAAAACCCATCGAAGGCCCAATCACAGAACTCCTGGAAATCAAACCAAAAGAAGAAGAGAGCATAGATAAACCAGAAGAAGCACAGGAAATCAAAGATACACCACCGACACCCCCAAAGACTCCAGAATCTAACCTTAAAATTGAGGAGACGCAAGCGATCCACCAGCCTCTGATTATTATTAGATCAGAGGAAGTAACGAAACAGCAAGAGATTCCAAAGCAACAAGAAGGCATTGAAACGCCTGAAAGAAAAGTCGACGATGTTATACAAACTATAGAATCTAAGATACCAGAGACCCTTCCCCAAAAACCCCTCGAAGGTCCAATCACAGAAATCCTGGAAATCAAACCTACAGACGAGAATTCAGATAAACCAGAAGAAGTTCAGGAAATCAAAGATACGCCACTGACACCCCCAAAGAACTCAGAAACTAACCATACAATTGAGGAGACGCAAGCGATCCCCCAGCCACAAGTTGATAACACTCCGCTGGAAATACAGAAACAGCAAGACGTTCCAAAGCAACCAGAAGTCATTGAAACGCCTGAAACAAAAGTTGACGATGTTATACAAACTATAGAATCTGATACACCAGAGACCCTTCCCCTAAAACCCCTCGAAGGCCCAATCACAGAACTCCTGGATAAAAAATCGAAGGAAGACGAGGACAAAACTAAACCGGAAGATCCGATAAAGGAGTAATTTTTTTAAATAAACGCGCATCTGAAAAGATAACCCATTCTCAGGTGCCTGCTAATAGATTGATTAACCAATATCCAAAGAGTTTAACGCACGCATATTAAAAATAATCAATCGAAGATCTAGTCACCGGATTTCTTTGCTAAGTTTCGTTCATAAATTAAATATTTATGGCCTTGCCTTTCAATAAACTGAGCTACTGTCGTCGTTTCTGTGCTAAAAATTTTGAACTGTTTCGTTTCCCCCTCAATATCTTCGGGGATCATTTGAGTCGTGAAGGTTCTCTCACCCCAGCTCTGCTCAAGCTGAAGGATACCTCCGCTTCTCAATACCTTATAAGTTGAGGTATCCTTGAACGTTTTATAGGTTCCAGTGAGACTATCAAGTATCCTACCACGCTTAAGCGCGGGGATCTCCATCGGGTCCCTTTCAAGCAACAAAGCCGCAGCGTACTCCCCCATATCTTCAAGGAAGTAGCCTCCATTTGCAAGAATAACGACACCCACATTAGCTTCGGGGATGAAATTAATGTATGCACTCGACCCAAAAACACTACCACTGTGCTGTATCAGAGTTTTACCGAGAAAGTTTTCCTTAATACGTAACCCATATCCATAGTGTCGATAATCTTCGCTGTTAATCGGAGTCTCAACCATTCGAACCTTCGGAGTTGCCATCTGCCGAACTGAATCGGTATTCGCAAGCTGTCGACCGTCGAACCTACCCTCATTAAGTAACATTTTCAAATAGTTAGACATGTCAAGAGCATTGCTCATCAGGCCTCCGTCGCTGATCATCTGTCCATAAGGATACCTAGTCGCCACCTTCCCACCGTTCCGATTGGTAACATATGGTACAGCGAGGTCCTCGTCATCCTTAATCTCATCCTCGAGAAGACTACTTCTGTACATGTGGAGAGGAGTCAGGATGTGTTCTTTGACATATTCAGCGTAACTCTTACCAGACGCCTTCTCAATCACAGCACCCAGCAGAATATACCCTTCGTTTAAGTAGGCATGTCTCTCTCCCGGCTTTGATATTGTCCACTCCTCAGCCCCTCTCATGAAGACCAAGAGATCTTCAGCGTTCGAAATAGGTAACCAGAGATCGGGTGTATCTGTGATCGCTGAGAGTGTTGCCTCCGCGTAACCGAGAGCTGAGAGTCCGCTGCTATGACTCAGGAGATGCTTAATGAGGATCTTTTCTCCCATCGGTCTCTCCGTAAACTTGAGCCACTTCTCCACCGGGTCGTCGAGGCTCAGCTTTCCGGCCTCACAAAGCTGCATCACAGCGAGCGCTGTGAAAGATTTTGTAACACTTCCAATGCAGTAAATAGTCCCAGGCGTCGCACTTGTCCCTTTCTCAAAGTCCCTGAATCCGAATCCCCGTTGATAGTTGATTTCACCATTTCTTATTGTAGCGATACTTAGACCAACTATACCAGAAGCAGTCATCTTCTGAAAAATGAACTGCTCTAATTGATTTATCCCATCGGAATTTTTAAAGTCCATACTGATAACCCCGGAGGTATCTGCTTACCTATGTTAGGAAATAAGGGTTATTAAGAATATTTGAAAAGAGAATTAATTTGATTTAATACAGTCACATTACAATATATTAACGATGTAACTCACATTAATAAAAAATTCCTTTACCTAAGATAGGGAATTGTAGGTGTCGAGCCAGTAAGATATTTAATAATCAATAGAAAGACTAAACCAATACAACAATTTTAGAATAATCCATCCCCGCCACACTATGTAACAACAAATGAATCGATGTTCCAGACGATAAGCTTCCATAATCAAAATCTATACAAATTTGTAAGCTAACACTCTCACCACTACGAATTCGTAAACCGTTTATCGAAATATCCGAGGATACTCCACCATCAGGAGGAACAC
>CAZIAF010000093.1:0-7914 GCA_964537625.1 uncultured Candidatus Bathyarchaeia archaeon | reverse complement strand
ATTATCCCCATCCTAACTTTTCCCATATAAAATTTATGAGCCCCAAGACCGCCAAGAAAAATTGCTAACAAACCGGCGTTTAATTTAATTCTTCCACCTATGAGATTTAAATCTGGTCTTATGATTCCGTTCCGCTGGTTTATACCACAATGAGAACAATAACTGGCATTCTTACTAATTATCTCTCCGCATTTTGTACAGTAAATTTCGTCTTTATTCAAGGCATTTTCCATAGACACTAAGTAATCACGTAATATTGAATATTGACTCTGGCATCTAAAAGTAATTAGATCCTCAGAGATTTATCATTCGAAACGATGAAATAATATATTTTTAATTGATCGCTCCCCAAAAATATTTAACTAAAGTTAAGCATTTCGGATCAGTTGAGCAACTTGTCTTCTAATGATGCTAGACGAAATTTTTACCAGCAGAAAATTAATAGCATGTTAATTGAAGTATCCAATGTTAAAAATCAGCTTACCGATACTGAGAGTCAAGTGTATCATTTAGATGATACAATCTCCAAACTTCCGACTAGGGTCTCAAACGTTCGGCAGATGAATTACCGGATCCAGACAAACTTTGAAACAGATCAGGTGAAAGCCGCTGAGCGGTGGGCATCGATCGGTCCCTCAATGAAGATGGAGGTGAAAAATAAGGCTGCCTTGATAAGAATGGAGATTACAGCTTTAGAGGGGGATATTAATGCCCGCCGCAACTATCCCTCAGTTGACGTCGGCAGTCTTTCGGGTCTCGAAATTAGGTTAAATACCCAGAAATTGATCGTCTATGACTTTAGTAAACGTATTCAGGAATCCTTAGTTTCAGTCACTAGTGTTCTTACTCCGCTTGAACAAGGACTCTCTACCGCGGAGTCGGTCATAAAATTGACGTCGGCTGCCAGTTACCCATGGAAAGAGAGTGAGACTCCTGTCGTTGCAGTGCATGCGAAGGACATGAATAAAAATGTGGAGGGTATCCTAACTCTAACAAATTTGCGGTTGATCTATGAGAGTGAGATAGAAATCGTTCTCAAAAAGACCTTCTTCATTGTCACTGAGAAGAAGAAGGAAAGGCGTTTGGTATTCGAGCAACCAATAGGTTCTATAAGTAAAATTACGAAAGGAAGAGTCGGGTTACTCGCAGGAGCAGGGTTATTTATTGAATTTAAGCAGAGTGAACCTGAACTAAAACTCGATACGAAAAGTGAGGAAGCCGATCTGGTGATAAAATATTTCGGCTTAATCGCTTCCGGGCAGATAGATGAGGAACTTGTTAAACAGAAACCTGAGACGCCGAAATCATCCGAGAAGCGAATACTCTCTTGTCCTAAATGCGGTGCACCATATACTGATGAAGTCTACCGTGGCCAACTGACTGTTAAGTGTAAGTATTGTAACACAATCATCACCATTCAATGAGATAAATTGTTAAAAATGAAAGGGTGAACTTGAGTTGGGAGCTGTGGGTGAATCGTCAGCGCTAAAGAAAGGTCTGAGAGAAGGTATTCTAGATGAAATAGAGAACACTCTTACCTCGGGGTATGGAAAGAAAGAGGACTTAAGGGCTTTAGATAAGGATCTTAGAGATCACTATTACTCAGAGCTTATGGATATACGCCACCGCTGGGAAAAGATCTACCTTAATATTCTTGAATCAGGGCAAGCGAGTTTAGGAAGAGCGTTCAAGGACACCATTCAAACAATCGATCATTTGGCTATGTTAATAAATCGAGCCGATTATGGTTACGCGCCTCTTTTTGATAGGGTTCAAAAGATCGAACGTGATTCCCTACTTAGGGTTCTCGAATATGACAAAAACCTCTCGGATAGTTTACATAAGCTAAGCATCGAAGTTGATAATTTAAAGGAGTCTATGAAGGTAACAACTTGGCCACAGGTTCAAACTTATGTGGATGCAATTAATGTGGACCTTAAAGCTATTGAGGATGGTTGGCGAAATAGAATGACAGTTATGAAGAGTAACATGGAGAAGAGTTGAGAATTATGCCCGTAATTGAAGCAGTATCTTGGACAACAGCCGAATCTAATCAGGTTGCGTATAGGTTCCCTAAACTTTCCCTCAAGTATGGGAGTCAAGTTATAGTTATGGAAAACCAGTGGGCTGTTTTCTTTAGAGATGGCAAGGCTCTAGATGTATTCGGTCCTGGTCGGCATACAATAACGAGCGCCAATATTCCTATTCTTACTGATCTTCTAAAGCGGATCGGCCTAATCGGAGATATATTCGAGTGTGAGGTTGTATACGTAAATAACAGTCAGTTAAGGGGTAACTTCGGAGGCCAAGCATACTCCGCTCCAAGCGGTCAGATATCCTACCAAGCAGAGGTTAGTTTCTTCGGTTATCTTCTCTACAAGGTAGAAGACCCCAAGATCTTTGTAACGGAGTTTTTCGGGAACAGAAATGCTTCAACGTCCCAAGATGTAGAAAATTATATTCGAGGATTCATAGTGGAGCGGATCATCGATGCTTTTGGAGGATACGAAATTTCGAGTCTAGTGAGAAATGTCGATGAAATTACAGATAAGACTGCGCTTATAATAAACAGTGAAGCAAGGAGAGCTGGCTTAACCGTCATCGATGCCGTATTTGAGGGCGTGAAGATACCGGAGGAGGCAAGACGGTTCGCTTCGGGAATGGGGCAGCAGGCGATGGCCATGCAATACGCTAAAGAAACGGCGCAGTCACTTCCTTCTGACAGCGGAGCAGCAGGTGCAGGTTTAGGTGCAGGAATCGGTTTAGGTTTAGGGGCTCAAATGGTTAGAGGAATGCAATCCGAACCAGCCATCCAAAGAGTTGTAGTCTGTCTCAACTGTGGTGTACAAAACCCTGAAGGAAACAAGTTTTGTTCAGGATGCGGTAAATCTCTACAGAAAAGAACATCAAAGTGCCCGAGCTGCGGAACAGATAATCCTGAATCTAACAAGTTCTGTGGTAGTTGCGGTAATTCTATGAACCCCTCCGAGATTTCTTGTCCTAAATGCAGCGCAAAGAATCCCGTTGGGTTAAAATTTTGTGGTAACTGCGGAGAAAAAATTATCTAACCTTTTTAAGTATAAACCTAGATAATTAAATTTCTTTTAAGCACTTTGGGCAGACTAGTTCTCTACTATATCCACTAGGATAGCTTAACTGAAAACCATGTTTTTCGCATTTGATTAAATAGAAGGGTATCTTATCTTTCCATCCTTCAAGACGCAGCCAGTCTATGAAAACGGATCCACTAACTATTAGCGTAAGGAGTTGTAGTAGACTTAAATTTGCAACGATCTGCATCACTGTGTCTGAATTTATTTGATGTAAATTCATTACACTCATGAGGCCGAATCCTGCAAGCAATTTTTTATCCATCTACTCGTTTCCTCTTCGGTTAATATTTTATGCATATCTATATTAAGTTTTACTTAAAATCTAAATGAGTGGAACCATTACATATGTTCATTATTTTATGCGAATGGTTCATATTTCTTTACTAATTCATAAAAAAGATATTTAATTTATATATTCGTGTAGGGTCTTAAAAAAAGCATTTAAACACATGCATTTAATCCTAAGAATTATATATTTATGTAATACCCAGTTTATGCCATCGATTTGGATTTTAACCTTGTTAAGGTTATGTTGCATTAAGATATTAAAGAAAATAACTCTATTCCTGAGATTTTGCATAATTATTTATACTCCAATAATTGCATTCATCAAGAATTTTCTATTTCTGCGCGCACAAAAAATTATTCATATTTATGTTGGTACTCGAAGGGATGATGACAATATATCTAAAAGTATTGAGAAAAGGCACTGTTTTTATTAATCGAAGTATACTATTAACCATGCGTAAACCATCAGTAGATATAGCCCTAAAAATTCTAGCCGAGATCCCTATCGAGCAAGCATTCTACTTCAATAATGACGTCGGATCTCCCTCAGGTGAATTTGCTAAGAGTCTAAATGAATTCATAAATAAAATTAAAGTAATTGAAATCGGATCCCTCGAGTTCCATATGTATAGAGGGGATTTTGAGAAGTGGATCATGATGTTAGGAGATGAGACTCTCTCACAACAAATAGCTAATTTGAAGCTCATAAAACTAAAGGATGAAACCTTACGGAATCGTCTTTTAAAGATATTGAGACTGAGGCATGGTTCTCTTAGAAAGATCGTTAAAAACGAGAAAAACTAATTTTTCGTTGAATTTTTCTACATAAGTTAATAAAACCTACCTTGTTCCATATTAAGAGATGAGCGGAAGGGAACTAACCCCACATCAAACTTTGCTAATAGCATTACATAATGTGGGCTCGATAATAGGGAAATCGGGGAGAACTTATGACGAGCTGATAAAACTAACCGGTATTAATAAAGAGGAACTGGATGGAATTATCGCCAATCAAATAAATTCAGGTTATTTAGATTCTATAACCGATGAAAATGGGGTTAAGCGTTATCTGTTAACTGGCCGCGGAATAATTCGCGTCTCTTCCCTCTATACGTGATGTGAATATTTGATGCCATTAAATCCAGTAATACTAACCTGGGAGTTTCCCCCAAGGATTATAGGAGATATGGCGCGTCAATTAGAGAACCTCACATCCGGATTATCGAAAGTGAATGTTCCGGTCACGATAATCAGCTGCCATAATTCACCGTTTGCTTATGAGAAACGCTCAGATTTCCTGGCGGTTTACTGGGCGTCAAATCCTGTTGAACCACACATTTCTGTGATCACTTGGTGCCTTACACTCAATTCAGAGATAGAACGAATATTTTCGGATATTTTTTATGATGGACATCGTAAAAAAGCTCTGTTAGATGTCCATGATTGGCACTTCGTACCAGCGGGTATAAGCTTAAAAAAAGCCTTGGGGATACCATTCGTTTTTTCTATTCATAGTCTCGAGGACCAAAGGTCATCGGACCCCTCATCATCTCTTAGCTCTTGTATCAGGGGATTGGAAAGAAGAGGTGCCATTGAATCTGACTTAGTGATCACTAGATCAGATTCGATGAAAAAAGATATTATGATGATCCATGGTGTTCAAGAAAACAAGATAATCGTTATACCCTCATATAGACCAAATTGGATCAGGGAGATCATAAAAGCGTACCAGTTGACCTCTTCCCACCCTGGAGAGTGAGGATATGCTGACCCCTTGCGTATTGATGTTATCTTGGGAGTTTCCACCTAGAATAATCGGGGGTTTGGCTCCACATGTCTATGAGTTATCTAGGGCTCTCGTTAAGAAGGGTCTCAAGGTTCATGTAGCAACCTGTGATTTTCCCGGTACTAAGACACTTGAGGTTGTAGATGGTGTAATCGTTCATCGTGTGGACTCCTATAGCCTCCCTACACCCGACTTTGCTACTTGGGTCGCTATGATGAATGTCAATCTTCAAAGGGAGATGACTGAAATAATAGCCTCAAACGGGATCACTCTACTTCACGCTCATGACTGGCTTGTGGCAAGTGCTGCAATCGGATTAAAACATATGTTCCGAATACCCCTCGTCGCAACGATCCACTCTACTGAACACGGGAGAAGAGGTGGGGTCCACGATGACTATCAGAAGATGATAAGCTCAACCGAGGCTTGGCTGATCCGGGAAGCTTGGCGAGTTATTTGTTGTAGCAGATACATGGCTAAGGAGATCACTTCAACATTGGGTATTTCAGAGATAAGGATCGATGTAGTTCCCAACGGAATTGACCCGAAGCCATTCAAAACTCCATTAAACAGAGAAAAGTTGAGATCCCGATTCGCACAGCCTAGTGAGAAACTTGTACTATACGTTGGTAGACTGGTTTATGAGAAGGGAGTATCAAACCTCGTGGAGGCTGTACCTTACCTGCGCGACTTGAATATTAAATTCGTGATAGTGGGTGAAGGATATCTAAAGGAAGAGTTGATAAGGCGAGTTGTGGAGCTCGGTCTATCTAGTAAAGTATATGTAACTGGGTTCCTTGACTCCGAATCAATCATAGGTTTGTTTAGAACAGCCGATGCCTGTGTAATACCCTCTTTTTATGAGCCCTTTGGAATCGTCGCTTTGGAGGCCATGACTGGGGGTACACCAATTATAACATCAGGTTCTGGCGGATTGGGGGAAATCCTCACAAATGATAAAACAGCCACTTTTGTTTACAACACCCCTGAATCAATCGCCTGGGGCATCAGAAGAATTCTGACCAACCCTAAATATGCCGAGGGCCTTAGAGACGAAGCCTTGAGACAGGTCAAATCTTATGAATGGGGTGCTATCGCTAGTAGCACGCTAGGAACATACACTCGAACTATGTTAGAGTATGATCAAGGTAAATGGAAACCATTTTAACCTTTGAGTTACTAATCCAATCGGAACGACTCGTAGAAAATCTAATTACACTTTGATAATCTGGTGATTTAATGCGCATTGCCTTATTTGTTTGGGAGTATCCTCCCACTCTTGCGGGTGGGTTAGGCACCTATGCTCAATATATGGCCCCGGGTCTAGTTAAAATGGGTCACCAAGTTTCTGTTTTCACATTGAATAGAGGCGGGCTTCCGACGAGGGAGATGCTTGAGGGCGTTGAAGTTCACAGACCCATAGTTGCGGATGCCAGTAAAGTATTCTCATTAATCGCGGATCACAGCCTGAGGAAATGGGGATCGGGTTTGAAGTTCTTCAGCGACATCGCGATCTATAACATCGAATCTGCAACAAAGCTCCTTAACGACCTAATCATCGAGGAAGGCTACAAATTCGATGTAGTTTCCTACCACGACTGGCTTAGCAGCATAGCTGGTTTAATCGTGAAACACAACACAGAGCTTCCATGTGTCTTCCATGTACACTCCACGGAATGGGGGAGAACTAATGGTCGAGGATCAGAAGTAGTATCTCAAATTGAGAGAACCGCAGCAGAAGACGCCACACAGATAATTACCGTAAGCAACGCGATGAAACGTGATCTGACAAGCCACGGGTGGGACGAAAACAAGATAAACGTTGTATGGAACGGTGTCGATCCAGCTAAATACGACCCAAATAGATACAACAAGAATGAAATAAATAAACTCCGTAGGAAATATCGGATATCCGAAGACGAGAGCATGATACTCTTCGTTGGAAGACTCACCAACATCAAGGGAGCGTTGGAACTAGTACGATCAATGACGGATGTCCAGAAGCGCTCCCCCAAGGCTAAACTCGTAGTTCTTGGGATAGGTGAACAGGAGAATGAGATATACAGCCTTGTAAACAGTCTTGGATTATCAAACTCAATCACGTTGCAATTCGAATTCGTATCCGAGGAAGAACGGATACTTCACTACGCAGCATCCGACGTCTGCGTTTTTCCCTCCCTATATGAACCATTCGGGATCGTAAGTTTAGAGGCCATGGCCATGGCGAAACCTGTCGTAGTTGGAGCCCGGGGAGTTGTAGGCTTCGCCGAACAAGTAATACCAAATGGGGCTGATAAATGTGGAATCCACGTAAACGGAGGAGACCCGATCGATATCGCGTGGGGTATAAATGAGGTTCTCCGTGACAAGGATGAAGCCAAGAGATGGGGATTGAACGGAAGGAAGAGAGTCCTCGAGTGCTTTACGTGGGATAAAGCGATTTTAGAGACGCTAAAGATCTACGAGAAAGTTACCCATTGACAACTGCTCGCATCTTAGAGGCTATATCTTCAGGTATTGTTTCTACAACAACCTCGTCGTGCAGCCTCTCTAAAAATCCTGCGTCGGAGGTGTAGATCTGTCTGATGTCTGGTCTGGATATCATTCTAGAATGAACTCTGAAATGCTGCTCTTTATTATCAATGGGTCCAGAGAATAATGACATGTTAAAACCTTGCACACCTATTGCATGGTAGCCTCTCAATATAATCGATAAACCCTTTGAAA
>CAZIAF010000092.1:0-7986 GCA_964537625.1 uncultured Candidatus Bathyarchaeia archaeon | reverse complement strand
CTGGTGGTGGTGAGGGTGGCATGGGTGGCATGGGTGGTATGGGTGGCATGGGTGGCATGCCACCAATGATGTGATAATAACTTGTTTGAAGGGTCTGTATGAGCGGTAACGTCCAGATAGGGCCTCCGAAGCTCACGCGCTTTGAGAGGGCAAGAATCGCAGGTGCACGTGCACTACAAATCTCACTTGGGGCTCCAATTCTGGTCGAATTGCCAGCGAAGATAAGCGACCCAATAGACATTGCCTTGGCTGAACTTAGAGAAGGTGTCTTACCTATGACGATAAGACGAGCTCTCCCAGACGGCAGCCATCAAGATATTGCCCTACTCGATCTTTCTTAAATATACTGAAGCCTTTTTACTCAGAGACTCACTCCTTAAATGGGTTGAATATCGCCGAAGTAGATTCCTGGAAGCTTACCTCCATCATTATGGTAGCCATCTCGTTAGTTCTTTTCGTAATCCAGCGTTCACGCTATATATTTCTCGACCCACTTTTCGAGTTCATGATATTTTATTTACCCACAATCTTGGCAGTATCCTATTACTTTTTAAAAACCCGAAAAAAAACAGAGAATAATTAAGATTCAAATATCCCGTATCTTCGTCACTGTCTCTGTGATCATCACACCACGCTCTCTTAAACTTCTAAGTAGTTCTTCGAAGAGCTTTCCCCTTATTACTCGAACAGGCCACTGGATGCCCTTTTGTTTTATATCGCCTCTAGCTAACATCCTTAAAACAATAGCCGCTGTGTAGCCAGTCGTTTTCGCCATCGAAGTTATTCCCTTTTCTTCATCGTAGATATCCAACATGTCATAAGTAACCTTGATATTAACTGAATTAGATTTTCCAGAGACTCCCACTAAAAGTATTGTAATGTCTCTATCACCCACTTTTTCGTCGAATTTAATGATTGGATAAATTACTTCATTAAATAAATCGACAGGAATTATCTCTTTTCCTTTGTGTATTATTGGTTTGTTACTAATAATGCCGAGTTCAAGCAGAAACATTAACTTATTAACAAAACCCTCATACCTGATAGTTTTTCCTCTAAAGTTCTTTACATTCCTCTCTTGACAGAGCTTGAGGAGACTTGAAGGGAAGCCATCGAGAAATGCCTCCATATTTTTGTATCCATCAACGAAGATAGACTCGACCTCAGTATATCTGTCGAGCTCCGTGAGTTTTCCGTTAACGATCATCGGTACTTTTCCTGGTCTTATCGGCATCCGAGAGCCTCCAAAGACTATCTTATAGTCTAAAGGTGGTTTCGGGTCTTTCGGCAACCCACCACAGGCGAAGTTGACTTCGTCGACTTCCTCCATCAACTCCATTCCTTGGCAACAGAGTATGTCGATCAAACCCGGGTCGACGCCGCAACCAGGGATCGCCGTAATTCCTGCCTTCTCCACCTCCTTATAGATGTCGCCTTCCTGAGGATAACCGCCACCAGCCATATCGAGGATGTTGACTCTTGATTCGATGGCTGCTTTTAAGACCCCCATACTCAAATTAGCAGTCGTACAATTGATAACGGCATCATTGCCAACCATAACTTTGACAAGAGTCTTATGGTCAGTAAGGTCTACTTTGACTGTCTCAAATTTTTTACTATTGACGTAATCAGATGCGGTTTTGAGTTTTTTCTCATCTATATCGCAACCGAATATCTTCTCTACCTTAGGGTCGACTGCACAGTCCTTTGCAACTGTAGGTCCCATCAAACCCATGCCTAGGACCATTATCTTCAAAGCATATCACACCTGAATAGTCTATTGAATAATTGTGTTTTAAGAGTTATTAGGAAAAAAGCCTCACCCTACATTGTTCAAATTTTTTAATTCTCAGAAATATTAATGCAGGATAAAAGTTAAAACAGTCGACTCAGCTCATCGTTTGACTTCGAATCTTAATTCGTCCATTGTCAGAGTGCTTATATACATTGAATCCATATGAGCAACAAACAGAAACAGGTGTAATATTTTGATAGATTTCTCATTCACCGAAGAACAACAACTCTTCAGGGAATCAATAAAGGAGTGGCTTGGAAAGAACCTTACTTTAGAACAGGTGAGGGAGAACGACACGAAACATCAGATCCCGCGGAGCTTCATGAAGGGCCTCGGAGACCTTGGTCTTCTCTGCTTGACTTTACCCGAGGAGCACGGTGGATCGGATGCGGACTGGGTTACAGCAACCATAGGTGCGGAGGAGCTCGGCTATGCCGACATCTCCGTTGCGTCTCCAGTTTTCTACCTTGTTCAGGCTAGTTGGGGATACGTTGTTGATAAATATGCAACCGATGCAGTCAGGGATGCCTGTCTCCGAAAGGCAGCTAGAGGCGAGTCATTCATCGGTATTGGTGCCACCGAACCAGGTGGCGGCAGCGACGTCGCAGCCTTCAAGACGAACTTCAAAAAGATCAACGATGGTTGGCTCTTAAACGGAGAAAAGAGCTACATCAGCGGTACAGCCGAGGCCGCTGAGATGAACGGAGGTTACTTCGTTTCTGGCTACACTGATCGCTCTAAGGGTCATAAGGGAATGACCGCTGTGTATATGCCTATCAACGAGCCCGGCGTCGAAATTACTAAGAGGTTTGATAATATGGGTAGGATGGCAATCAGCACCGGCGGCTTCAAGATGACCGACGTCAAATTACCAAAGGAATACCAGCTCGGCGAGGAAGGGCGAGGCTTTTACTACACGATGGAAGGCTTCGATGCTGCCCGCGTTCTCGTCTCCGCTAGCTGTATAGGTGCAGCGGAGAGGGCGCTAGAGCTTGGGATAGAGTACATCAAGCAACGTCAAGTCTTCGGTCAGCCGATCGCTAAGTTCCAGGGGATCCAGTTCGATCTCGCTGATATGGTGGCTCACCACGAGGCAATTAAAAGCCTCGTATACAGGACTGCATGGATGCTCGACCAAAAATATAAGACGGGTAAATTCGATGCATTGGAGGTAAGCAAGTATCTCGGCATGTGCAAATACCTCGCACCTCACCACGCGTTGGACGTCTTTAGGAGAATTCTGCTTATGATGGGTGCATATGGCTTCACTAAAGAATGTCCTCTTGAGATGGGCTTCCGTGGTATCATGAGCTACTGTATAGGCGCAGAGGGGGCAGCTAACGTTCAAAAGGTGATCATCAGCCGCGAGGTCCTCGGTCGAGAGTGGAAGGTGTAACTTCCCACAATTTACAAGCTATTCCCTTCCCAGTGAGATATTTTATTACCTCTTTGCACTCGACAACTATACCCCTCCATCTTTATACATACACAATAAAAAAAAGAACACACTATAAGCGACCAATAGTATTAAACCCGTTCCTGATAGAATACTACCTGACTCGTTATGAGTATGAAAGACCGATTCCGCGGAAAGGACTTCCTCACCTTAATGAACTATTCACCAGTCGAGATCAATTATATGCTCGATGTATCGGCACAATTCAAGCTCAAAAGAATGATGAAGGAACCGCACGAATACCTTGCAGGACGAACGATAGCAATGGTCTTCGAGAAGAATAGCACACGCACCCGATTCAGCTTCCAAGCAGGCATAGCTCACCTCGGAGCACAAAGCTTCTACGCAACCCCAGAGGTCATGCAGCTCGCCCGCGGGGAACCCATCAAAGACACAGCCAGAATCCTGGATAGATATTGTGATGCTCTCGTTCTACGCACATACGGCCAGGAGATCGCTGAGGAATATGCCCATTACATGAAGAATCCTGTTATCAACGCACTCACTGACTTAACCCACCCCTGCCAAGGTCTCGCAGACCTACTAACAATACGCGAACATAAAGGTAAACTCAAAGGACTAAAACTAGCTTATGTAGGCGACCCATGGAATGTTTGCCATACACTTATGGTCGTTAGTAGCCTAATGGGAATGGATTGTAATGTAGCATTACCAAAAGGTTGGGCACCAAACCCTAAAATCCTGAAGTTCGCTAACGAACAAGCTAGTATCGGTGGTACACAGATGGCTGTAACCGAGAGCCTTGAAGAGGCACTCAAAGGAGCAGACATCATTTACGCAAATACCTTCCACAGTATGGGTCATAAAGACATAGAAGCCAGGAGAATTGCATTTGCAAAGTATCAGATCAACGACGAAACAATTAAGCTAGCGAAACCTGACTCGATTTTCATGCATTGTCTCCCTGGCTATCGCGGTGAGGAGATGACCGACTCAATCATTGAAGGTCCTCACAGTGTTGTCTTTGACGAGGGTGAAAACAGAATGCACACCGAAAAGGCAGTTCTCGCTCTTCATGTGGCTTAAACCCTTTTTTTTATTTTTTGACTTTTTATTCTAGTACCATCATCGTTATTAGCTTACTCAAGATAGGATAGTCGATAGGATATGCCAAAAGCAAAAGTTCCTCATCTTATCACAGAGATCCCTGGTCCAAAGAGCAAAGCTCTCCTGAGCGAGAGAAACAAGTTTGTTCCACCGGGGGTCTATCTTATACAGCCTGTGGCGATCGCCGAATCCAAAGGTGCGGTCGTTACCGATATGGATGGAAACACCCTAATCGACTTCACCTCAGGTATAGGCGTCGTAAGTCTTGGACATTGTAAGCAAGAGATAGTTGATACAATCTCCGAGCAGGCTAACAAGCTCATCCATGGCTGTATCCACGTGGTAAATTATGAGCCTTATGTAAAACTTGCCGAAGCGATGGTTGAATCTACTCCAGGTAATTTCGCGAAGAGGGCTATGTTCGTAAACAGTGGCTCCGAAGCAGTGGAGAACTCAATTAAACTCATCCGTCAGAGCACAAAACGGCCGAATATTATAAGTTTCGAGAATAGCTTCCATGGCCGCACTTGGATGGCTATGACGCTCACCGGAAAATGGGACCCCTATAAGGTTGGCTTCGGTCCATTCGTACCAGGCGTCTATTTTACACCGTATGCATACTGCTATAGATGTCCATTCCACCAAGAGTACCCTAGCTGTGGTTACGCCTGCATCCACCACATCGAGAAGAGCCTTTTTAAGACCCAGGTTGACCCAAGCACTGTCGGCGCTATTATTGCCGAACCGGTCCAGGGTGAGGGAGGCTTCATCGCGCCACCGCCTGAGTATTTTAAAGAGCTTAAGAAACTTGCAGACGAGTATGAAATTAAACTAATCATTGATGAGGTGCAGACCGGGTTCGGCCGCACAGGAAAAATGTGGGCTATAGAACACTACGGAATCGAACCCGATATCATGACGATAGCGAAGGCTATTGCTTCTGGTCTGCCGTTGAGTTGCGTCATCGCTAAGGACGAGTTAATGAAGGACACTTACCCAGGAAGCTTGGGTGGAACATATGGCGGAAACCCCATCGCCTGTGCAGTAGGACTAAAGGTTTTAGAGATAATCAAACGCGAAAAAATTGTGGAAAAATCCGCAAAAATGGGCGTCTATCTGAGAAAACGTCTCGATGAGCTGAAGAGCAAATACGAGATCATCGGTGATGTTCGCGGTCTCGGCCCCATGCTCGCAATGGAGTTCGTAATCGACAAACAATCGAAAAAACCAAACCCAGACGCATCCAGCAAGGTTATCAAGAACTGCCTTGCCAACGGCTTAATGATCCTAAAAGCTGGCCTCTACAACAACTGCGTACGCCTCCATCCACCGCTTACAATCGAGGAGAATCTCCTTGATACAGGAATGGAAATCCTCGAGAAGGCTGTCAAGAAAGCATAAACTAACTCTTCTTTTATTTTAACTTTGATTTATAACCTATTAAAAAACGAATTTATTTTAGATCATACGAAGAATTTGTAATTGCATTTGACAGTAGATCGGTTTATCATGATACTTAATCAAAGGGATATAATTCCAAGGAAGCTTATCGTAGCTTGAAAAGAGTCTTTCAAGTCGAATAGCAAGGTAACTCTCGCCTAGATCCTCGATTGCTTCATCGAGATCCATAATTGCTTCTCGGAACCATCCAACATTATTAGGAACACGGTTATTCGATAATTTCAAAGAGTACTGAAGTACATCTGGATCTTTAAACTTTGTAAATACCTGATCCTTTCGGTTAACCATATATTCAAGGGATCGGTTAGCCTGTTTCTCAGTCAATCCAACTTTCTTCGCGATCTCTTTTGCCCTTATCGGTTGATCAATAGGACTTAAAACAACATCACGAAGAATCTTCCTAGCAAATGGACCAAACGACATTTCCTCCAACTCTTTATGAGTTCTGAGCTGAAAGGTGCCTTCACTAAGCCTGTTTAAAGCCTCAACACCTATTATAGACCCCATTTATATTCTACTCCTTAGATTCATGAATATATTATTTCTTTTATACAAATAATCCAAATTCACTAGCCCCCTCTTTTCCACATATTCTAAAATTATTTCCTTGCTAACCTCACTATAGATATATAACGCTAACGCTTTAACCTTTCGCGCGTGCGCGTAACTAATCTTCCATTATGATCTACCAACCTGTTTCTCGTCTTTTAAACTCGAAGTCGATTGGTTGCATTGTCAATTAGCACCTAAAGAGTGGGTTTTTATAATTTGTTTGAATGAATTATTCTTCATAATGAAAATAGGCTTCCACGTCTCCATATCGGGATCCATTGATTTATCTATCGATCGTGCATTGAAACTTGGCTGTTCGACCTTCCAAATCTTTTCACGAAATCCAAGAAGCTGGACATCAAAACCACTTGATAAAATTAAGGTAGAAAAATTTAAAAGTAAATTAAAATCGTCGGGAATTAAACCAGTTTTTTCACATATGCCTTACATACCAAATCTATCTAGTCCCAACAAAGAGATCTATCGTAAATCTGTTAACAGCCTACTCGAGGAGATAGATCGGTGTAGTATCCTAGGTATTCCCTATCTCGTAGTTCATCTTGGTAGCCACATTGGAACTGAAAAACAAATTGGCTTAGATTTACTAATGTCTGCATTAGCTATTGCATCCGACTCTAGTTCACTCACGATTCTACTCGAAAATAGCCCAGGCTCAGGAAATCACTTAGGCTCTACGTTCGAGGAGTTAAGGGACATATTAATTGGTGTCGGAGGGTACAAATTAGGCATATGTTTTGATACCTGTCATGCTTTTGCTGCGGGATATGATATTTCAACTAAGGCAGGGTTATATGCTGTTCTCAAAATTTTTAGCACGACTGTGGGACTAGGAAAGTTAAAACTTGTTCATCTCAACGACTCTGCTGGCGCGCTCGGATCAGGGATCGATCACCATGAAGACATAGGTTTCGGAATGATCGGTGAAAATGGAATTCGCTGCATCCTTGCGAGTCCACTTGGAAATAGACCACTAATTATGGAGACTCCGACAGAAACCCATAAAGGCAATATTGATAATCTAAAGAAAGTTCTAGAACTAAGCTCAAAACGCGGTCAGTGATGTTTGATACGTACCTTGATGGCTGTTGTTAAGAATTAGTCGAAGAGCAGCACAAGCACAATCATTGAGTTCTCTATCAGGCAAGTATGGATACAGTATTCTTGCTGCTTTCATTATTGGATCTATCGTTTTGACGCTCTTTCGCTTCTTATTGGCTTCTTCCTGCGTCTTTCGAACGAGTTGTTCTACCAACGCTCGTCTACCATTAATCTGAGCCATATTAGATCCACTAAAGAAATTAGATAATTTCTTAGTATATAAACATATCAATACTTATCAGAAAGATATTTCGTCATATATTATTTTACTTTCCCTAATGCTTTTCTTAAGTAAAAATGGACGCATAAATAAGCCTTGTTTTAAAAACATGGCCCAAAATAATAATATTAAAAAATGTGATATTATTTAAGAAATATCTTTAACCATCAATACAATTCTATTTTTTAATTTTAAAACTCAAATCGATGTAAGGAAATGGGATAATATTAAAAAGTAAGATCCATGAGACTATCAATGTCTTCGCCCCGGTGGCTTAGCCTGGCCAAAGCGTTTGCTTGGTAAGCAAAAGATCGC
>CAZIAF010000091.1:0-8029 GCA_964537625.1 uncultured Candidatus Bathyarchaeia archaeon | reverse complement strand
CTGAGCAAGGACGTAAGTCCCTGAACCGGAAGCCATCGAAGCCTTGACTGAGTAAATCACGCATGGTTTGCTGCACACCACGTTGAAACCCGAGTAGGTCTTGTCAACTTTATTTTCTTTTTGTTAATAGCGTATTCATTAAAGCAGCTTAGACAAGCCTCACCCTTGCGCGCGCGTGCTGATCTTAAGGAAGACATCTACTCGAGAATAAATCACACGCTACTTCGTCGCGTGCGCGAACACCTAAACGTGTATGCGCGCGCGAAAATGGGTTTGGTCTACTCAATATTTAAAGCTAGAAGTAAATAAATAAGAATTCACTATACGGGTCAAAATTTGAAATTCAATAAGTGCACATGAGTACTGAAGGATATATGGGGAGTGCGGTTGTGAAAAGATGAATAGGGGATTCGAGATCAAAACAGTGGATTCAAGTAACGTGGATGAGACTGGGTTCTTCTGTTACATGAGTAAACGCAAAGAGCCAGGCTACAAGCAGAAATACGAATGGCTGAAAGATCGCTTCTCCGAGGGTATGAAGATCAAGATTCTACACGAAGCGGGTGGGCGAGACGTGGGGTTCATCGAGTACATCCCGGGAGAACACGCTTGGAGGGCTGTCAATGCACCTGGATGCATGGTAATTCACTGTCTCTGGGTCGTAGGTAAAGGGAAAGGAAGGGGATACGGAAGTCTACTGATCAAGGAGTGCTTAGAAGACGCTAGAGCCCAGAAGATGAGCGGCGTGGCTGTGCTGACAAGCGACCGCACGTGGCTGACAGGTAAGAAGATCTTCGCACGTAACGGTTTTAGGGAAATTGGACAAGCACCACCCTCCTTCCAATTAATGTTCACCCGCTTCGGGTTCGGATCCGAGCCGGCTCTGCCAGATGACTGGAGTGAACGCGCTGAGGCATTCGGCAGCGGTTTGACGGTGATACGCACGGCACAGTGCCCATATATCGAGAACGGTGCCAGAGACATTCTAAGATTCGCAAAGGAGAGAGGATTAATGGCAAAGTCAGTCGAGTTAAGAAGCGCTGATGAGGTGCGGGGTCGTTCCCCATCGGCTTATGGTGTCTTCGGGACGGTGCTTGATGGGCGATTACTCGCGTATCAATATCTGCTTGAGAGAGATTTCGACAAATTGCTACTAGATAGAAAGAGACTATAGTTCGTGCGTGCGAATAAAACGTAAATTAAGCCAAAAAGACAACGCATGTACGTGCCCTTTAAATTAAGCGGATAAAGAAACCACATGCGATTCTGAGATGGTTACTGAACTGGGAACTAAGGAAAAACCTTGGAAGCTGATAACTCCGTCGGGGACATCCGGCTATGAGATATACAAGGATATTAAGGACGGTAAGGAGATACTCATCTGCACCGTGGGAAAAACAGTTCTTAATTATGATTATAGGGCAATCACTGATCTGCAAAGGATGCTTAAAGACCATGGTGATTGGGTGGAGCTTGGCAGCGCCGACGAGCAGAAGCCTGCAAAGGATGGCACCGTGGAGGCTTGGGGGCGGTCTCCCAAAAACCCGATCGGCGGCTGGTATGGTCTTAAGAAGGGATTACGTGGCAGGTTCGGAATGTATATTCCACCTTTGATGGAGAAGCTTGGGATCGCTGAACTCGAACACAACGCGAAGAACAATCGGATGAGGGCAATATAGAAACGATTTAGCACGTATTAATATATCAACTGGATAACTCACCTACAATCCTGCTTACCAACCTGATATGCTAGACAAAGCCATGCCCTGACCTCATCATCCAATTCATCGAGCCCTGTGACCCTGAAGCACGCGCGACTTAATAGTTAATCTTAATCATTATCAGTTTTTGTGTTAACCGAGCGCGCTCGTTTATTTTACTCGTTTATGTAAATTTCTATTCCGCGCAAAAAGGCTATGACCCACATACACGCGACGAGTATCTTTGTTTCCTTGTTTGAGATACTTATTGTTACAATATATTACCAATCAACCATCGCGCGTGCAACTCGTACATTTTTTAGGAACTGTCTAGCGATTGGGAACTCCTTTTAAAAAAAACCGAGCGCGTGAAACGTATTCAAAGCATACTCGAAGGAAGCCTGTACACTATTCATACTCCTCTCTATAGAATGAGAAGCGAAGCCGCGTAAGCAGAGACCGATGCCGCGAATAAAAGACCCCAAACCACCTTCTTCCAGTCGTAAATGTCCTTTCCACCCATCGGAGCTACTGGCAATGCTTCAAAGAAAGCAGTCGTGAGGCAAAGAATCATGCCAATGTTTCCCACTAAGGTGAAGCCACTCCTGTAGACGATGTAGAATAGGAATGCGAAAGCGAATGTGGTCATGATCGAAGCACTGGAGAGCAGGCCACCGATACGCTTGTTCAAATTAGATGAACTGCGGTCGAGTCGGCTAGGGTAAGAAAATGGGACCTTCAACACCAGCGTCGAAAAGGCGAAGAGGAAAAGCCCCAGACTCCAGAGTCGGTGTTCCGTCCACACCCCGAAACGCCTAGAGATTACCGTGATTATATACGTCTTCGCGAAGACAAACAATATGCTCGTCACGAGTATCAATGGAACAGACTCCCAAATCTGCTCTGGAGCCGGTGCCCTAACATACGCATAAGCCATAGTCAAGGCAACCACAGTGACGGCGTATGCGATGACTTCCTCCCTCATAGGGATGAAGATTGAACCGGATCTCTCCCCCAGCGTCGTTTTATGTTTGGAGGAGATGAAATCCTCCAACCAACTCTTTAACGCATCTGGGAGAAGATCATAGATTTTATCCCCCAGCCTATCCAAGCCCTGCGTTCCCGAGCCAACAGCAGAGGTAACAGCAGATGCTAACACCGATGCAGCTGCCACCGTACCCACAGTCACCGTGGCGGCGACGGCGGCTCCCTGAGTCGAAGGCACCCATACCTCGGCCTCAGGCTTCACGGGGGCGAAGCAGTAGACGTTCCCGTCGGCGGAGCCAATGTATACTCTACCATCTACCACGGCAGGAGATGAGAAAACGTACTCACCAGTCTTGTAGCTCCAGAATTTGGCTCCCGTGGAAGCGTCCAGGCAGTAAACACTGAAGTCGTAGGACCCAAAGTAGATCTTCCCATCGGCGATAGCGGGAGAAGACCATATCGCGCCTTCCGTCGCGTAGCTCCAGATCAATGCCCCTGTGGAGGCGTCTAGGCAATACACCTTTTTGTCAAAGGACCCGATGTATACCCTTCCACCGAATACGGCGGGGGAAGACTCAACGTAGCCGCCTGTCTTATAGCTCCAAATCAGCGAACCCGTCTCTGCATCTAGACAGTAGGTGCTGTTATCCGCGGACCCCACGTATACCCTCCCCACAATAACTCCTGGGGAAGGCTTGCTCTGCACAACGGTGGGGGAGGACCACACCATGCCGTCGGTCGTGTAATTCCAGATCTTCGTGCCGGTTACAGCGTCTATGCAGTAGACGGTGTGACCCTGTAGGTCCCCAACGAAGACATAGCCATAGGCGACGACGGGGGAGGACCATACCTGGCCAGTCGTCGCGTAGTTCCAGAGCTTAACCCCTGTCAAGGCATCCAGACAGTAGACTCCGTTGCCGTCGTATGCCCCAATGTACAGCCTGCCTTCGACGACGGTGGGAGATGAGCCGATGCTTGCGCCCGTTGTGTAGTTCCATATGGGTTTACCATCTAAGGCATTCAGGCAGTAAACTCTGTTATCGGTATTGGACCCGAAGTAGACGCGGTTATTTGAAACGGAGGGTGAGGACCAGACTCCGGTTGGATAGCTCCAGATCCTAGCTCCCGTTAATGCATTCAGGCAGTAGAAGTTTCCCTTCTCGCCTCCAACGTATAGCCTGCCGCTTGAGACAGCGGGAGAAGAGAGCACCGCGCTGTCTGCTGAATATTTCCATAACAAGTCCTTTGTGTCGGGTGCTGTCGAGTTGGAGTATCCAGTGTGCATTGGATCGTAGCGGAACATCGGCCACTCGATTCCATCGACCCCCTGAGCGCTCTGTAGGCCATAGGAGAAGCAGGTGAGCAGGAATAGTGCCGAGAACAATATGAATATTCTATTACCGAGACGTTTCCGATTCCTTAATCTCTGAGTCTTATTAGACACGGTCTCATCCATCCTGCTTACATAATTTTTGTCCCTATATTTTCTTAAGCATTCCGCATAATCGCGCGACATCGCGCATGCGATAAGGATTCCTAAAAAATTATTCGCGAGCGACGCAAGCGCGTGTTCCAAAAATCCCTTGAAGTTCGCCTGCATTTAATAATCTCATTAAAACCTCCCTAAGACAATCCTGAAATTTGTCCAATGACGTGTAAATATTAACTAGATTGAGGTAGGCGCGCGCGCCGAGGGCATATGGCGTGCTCTTCCCCCTTGAATCCTGAGACACTAGGATGATGATGCCGTATTGTGGTAGCTTTTCGCGCGCGACCCGGGAGGGACAGCCGGTATCGGCAGGGTTGTTGATAGAGAGCTGGAGACTGAGATATCCGGTCTCTACGTAAGCGATGCGAGTGTACTGCCAATCGCTCCAGGTCTACCCCCGGTAGTAACTCTTGTTGCTCTGTTAAAAAGACTATCAAAGAGACTTGCTTAGTATCGCGCCTAGATTGAGCGCGCGCATTAGAGGGTATCGTACACACATACCTACCTCATGGGCATTCAGAGGCATCCCCTCTTCATGTAAAACTGATAACTTACTTTTTAGGGCTTCAGCAACTGAACCCTAAGCGCATTCTTCTCCCATCACGCACACGCATTATGTGAATCATAATAATTAATCATAGACGACTGAAAATAAGATATTTTAACAAGTGACCAGCAAGATAGTTTTAGGTGAGTTATATGAATGCGAAACGAAGGGTCACATTCTTAGCATTCACAATGATTGCACTAACAGTCATAGCGGGTATAACGTTCACCGTGGCAGCCAGACCAGATAACGGTGCACTGTTCAGCAGATTCTTCAACAATTGGTCCTTCGGCCACATGTGGGGTAATCCGCCGGCAAACCCGCCCCGTGGCGAGTCTAGTAGTTTGACTATCGATGCTTCAAAGGCAAAGATGATGGTCAATAATGCTATTCCCAGCTTAAAGATCGGGGCAATAACCGCCTCCAGAGGAGGATGGGTTGTGCCCTTAGAGAACGACAAGGGCGTGGTCGTGTCGATTGTGGTGACCAACATAAGCGCCTCTTCCGCAGATAAGGCGGGCCAGCTCGTTCAGGATTCTCGTGCAAAGGGTTGGAGGGCTAGGGACCCATCCCTATTGAGGACGGTTTTCAGCGTTCCAATCCTTGACTCAGATAACTCGAAGATAGGGGTCGTTAACGTCGATGGGGTGAACGGTGTGATCGTGACGAGGCCCTCGACAATCCTGTCCATTACCAGCGAAGGGGCGAAGACGATGGTGAATAACATCATTAAGGGTTTTCAGGTGGGAGATACCAGGGATCGAGGCACTTTCTGGGTGGTTGAGGTTAAGTACGAGGGGAAGCCGATTATTGGAGTCACGCTCGGCAAGATCAACACCCCAACCTCGGGCGACGCCATAAACGCTGTAAAGGCTTCCCTTGGCAGGGGTTGGGTCGCGGGGAATCCTGTGAGGGTTGGATACACGTATAATATATCGATTCTTGATGCTAATGGCAATATCGTTGGAGGCGTAAGAATCGACGGAAGGACGGGAGGCGTCATCTATGGCATGCAGATGCCTTCCCAACAGGGGCCAATGACCATGCCTCAACACAAGACTGGCGTGAGCACCTAATTATCCCCCTAATTTCGCGCGCGCATCAGTAGGAGGGCATGACCTCTTCTGAGAACCTATACATTGAGGTGGGGTCGTCTCTCGGGAATGCGATTGTGTAATACTCGGCTCCTATCTTGGCTGCTGATTCGACGCCCTTCGCGTACTCTGTGGCGGTGTATGTCCTCGAATC
The DNA here is from genome assembly GCA_964537625.1 of uncultured Candidatus Bathyarchaeia archaeon. Classification (GTDB taxonomy): domain Archaea; phylum Thermoproteota; class Bathyarchaeia; order TCS64; family TCS64; genus UBA8941. The sequence continues at coordinate 2,058 of CAZIAF010000091.1, read as the reverse complement.
CATTGTGCCGAGCATAAGCGCCGGCGCCTTTCTACCAGCCTTCTCTGAGGCCTCCTTCACCTCTGCTATCATCTCCGCGGTCTTCGCCTGAGCCCACGGCGGCACGTAGAAGATGTCACTGTACTGCCCGGTTATCCTCAACATTCTACTGCCCTGGCTTCCGAAGAGGAGCCTCGGATGCGGAGTCTGCACAGGCTTCGGGAGGAGCACGGCCCCCTCGAGGTCGTAGAACCTGCCGTGGTGGGTGACGCCGTCCTGCGACCAGAGGGCAAGGATCACCTTCAGCGCCTCGACTGTCTTGGCGACCCTGTCCGCGGGCTCGAGCCAGCTGCTGTAGCCCCTGAACTCGACTTGGCTCCACCCCGCTCCGACTCCGAGGACCACTCGTCCACTCGAGAGGTTATCCAGCGTCGCCAGTATCTTCGCTAGAACCCCGGGGTGTCTCAGCCCCAGTGGGGTCACGAGTGTCCCCAGGCTTATCTTGTCGGTCTTCCCTGCGAGGTAGCTGAGCGTTGTCCACGTCTCCAAGGTGCTATATGGGTTCTTCATGCTGTGTCCTATTTCGTTTCCCCACATGTAGTGGTCGGGCATCAGCGCCCCGTCGAAGCCTAGGCGATCCGCCTCAACAATCGACTTCGTGATGTGGCTCTGGTTCTCGGCGAGGTTTCCCAGCCCGGTGAGGTAGAACTTCATCTCAATCAATTGATAATCGAAGGGCTGCCTAATAATGGTACCAGCAGCGGGCTAAGTTCAATTCCTTATCTTGAAGAGTTTGGCGCTTGTCTCGCCGAGTATCCTGGCCCTGTCCCTAGTATTCACGCCCTTTAGGCCTTGGATCATGGGGATGGCGTCGTAGTCTCCCATGTCCCATGGGAAATCAGTGCCGAAGAGGACGTTACTCCTACCCATCGTGGAGACCAGATAGCTGAGTGCGCCCTCTGAGTGGGTGATCGTATCGTAGTACATCTGCTTTGCATAACTGCTAGGCGGCACCTTGATGTTTGCCTTGGGCTCGGGTCTAACCTCGTATCCGTGATCGAATCGCCCGATCTGGTATGGCCAAAATCCACCGCCGTGACACCAGCAGAAAGTGAGCTTCTTGAACCTCTCGAGCACTCCGCCGAAGACGACGCTCCCTATGGCGAGCGTCGTCTCCATAGGGTTTCCTACTATATTGTCTAGGTAGTATCTCTCCATCCTGTCCGCCCCCGCATTGTTGATAGGGTGTACAATGATAGGCGTCCCCAGCCTCTCCGCTTCGGCGTAGAACGGCGTCAACTCCGACGAATCGAGGTTCCTCCCAGCTACATTCGTCCCGATCTCCACGCTCGTGAAGCCCAAGTCCTTCACGGCGCGGTTCAGCTCCCTAACCGCGGCCTTCGGTTCCTGGAGCGGCACAGTCGCGCACCCCACGAAACGATCAGGGTCATCCTTAACAATTCTGGCAATCGCGTCGTTCTGCGCGATGGAAATCACTTGACCCGCATCGGGTGGCGCTTCGTAGCAGAAGTTCACAGGGGTGACCGAGAGGATCTGAATATCCACCCCCGTCTCATCCATCATCTTTAGCCGCTCGGTGGGGTCGTAGAACGCTCTCATGGGCTCCAGGGGGCCACGCGATCTCCCCCCGATAACCATGAAGCCTTTCCCACCCTCAATTGTGAGCTGTGGCGCATGCTTCTTGTACTGACTTTCGATTCCCGCTAGCGCCTCCCTAGTGAAGACGTGAGTGTGCATATCTACTATCATATTATCCATGATAATGCACACTCTATGCAATAGCTCTTCCGAATGTCTCACGATTCTTGGAGGCATTGTAAAGGCAAAACTCGACTGATCTTTGGTTTAACTCACATCGACGTTACCACGTGATAGTCGACCTGAATCTCAGTAAGCGTGCGCGCGCCAATAACCACCTTACTTAGTCGCGCGCTCGCACTCGAATCGTTCGATAATTTATTATTAGGTTGGTCGGAATAAGTGCATAAGGAGCCCGTGAAGTCATACGACAAAGCATGAAGAAGCCGATGACTCGGATACATGGTACAGCATAGGAGT